>VGZY01000043.1 GCA_016872355.1 SAR202 cluster bacterium
TCGCTTCTCAAGGACAGCGCTCAACACTACCGTTCGTTTAGCCTCTCTCTCGCTCATTGTCAGTTCTTTCATAGACTGACATTTTCACTGCTCCCTTAACCCCTGACACTATCACTGCACCAATGCACCCCGAGAACGCGCTAGCTTTACTACATTACTGTTTTGTTCTAAACTCTGGATGGAAGCGGAATCCGTCGGAGATTTCAGGAGGTAAATTTATGGCACGAGGCAACCGTCCCAAGGCCGAGGCGAAGAAGCCCAAAAAAGCACCGGTAAAGCAAGGCCCGACCTCGATGAACCCCGCAATGCCGGTCCCGGAAGTCCAGGTGATCAAGAAGAAGCGTAAGGACAGGGACGAGTAACGGTCCACCGACAAGTGCAAGAGAAAGAAAATGGCCCCGGCAAGCCGGGGCCATTTTCTTTGTTTGAGACCCTTGGTCCTTCTTGCTCTACCTGCGGCGCTCCGGCTTTCCCGACCGGGCCGGCGCGGGGGCGACGGCCTCCTGCTCATCTGCCCAAACGATTGAATAGCCCTCAGAATGGTCCAGTATCTTCGCCACCGTTTTGGCCGCAATATCGCGGGGGTATGCGCTCATCGACCAGCGGGCCATCAGGGCGTCGCTGACCTCTCGAGCGGTCATTGGGCCATTGCCGTTCGCGAGCAAGGTGCGGAAGATGGCCTCCTTCAGCGGCGTGTCAGGGAGCAGGTAGTCCGGCGTGCCCGCGCACTGGGCTACAATCTGGTCCACGTGGTCCTGCGGGTCCCCGCCGAATACCATTTCGCCTGTCAGCGATTGCTGGCATGCAAAGCATCTCCTTGCCGCGATAAAGGCGGACATAGCCTTGCGGCGGCCGCCGAACTCCTCACCCTCGAGATTGATGTGGTAGCGCCTGACCGTGCCGGTCTCTGCCATATGGAATTTCCCCTTTTTCGAAGCTGCGCCGGGCGCATTGACTCCCGGGCAAGTGTCTTAGAATACAGTCTCCGGCCAGTCGATCATCTGCACCGTCACCGTCTCGCCCGCGGCCTTCATAGGAACGTCGGAAGGGCAGATGGCAAGGCCGTTGGCTTTCGCCATGGAGGTCAACAGGTTGGAGCTCTGGTCGCCTGTGGGCCTGGCATAGTATACGCCATCGCGCTTCGTGATCACGGCGCGGGCGTAAACCCTCCGGCCGTCGCCGTTGTAGATGGGCCCATCCAGCACGGCCTGCACAGTTGGCCTTCGGGTAGTCGTGCGTCCCATCATCTTGTGAATGGCCGGTCTGCCGAATTGCTCGAAGGCCACCATGGAGCTCACCGGGTTCCCGGGCAAACCCAGCAGGGGCACGGTTCGGCCCCCGGGTCCCTTCAGGACGCCGAACGCCAGGGGCTTGGCCGGCCGCATGCGCACGGACCAGAACTCCATCCTGCCATGCTGGGCCAGCACGTCCTTCACTATGTCGTAGTCACCCTTGGAGACGCCGGCGGAAGTAATGAGTATATCAGACCCCAGCCCTTCCCAAATTTTGGCGTTTAACGAGTCCAGGTTATCTCGCGCGGTGCCTAGCAGCTTAGGAATGCCGCCGGCCTGTTTCACGGCTGCGCCGACGCTGTAAGAGTTGACGTTGTAGATCCTCCCCGGAAGCGGCGCCTCATCCGGCTCCTGCAGCTCGTCGCCGGTGGCCAGAATCGCGACGGATGGGCGGCGAATGACGCTCACGGAAGTGTAGCCAAGGGAGGCAAGCACGCCAACCTCGGCGGCGCGCACCACGGCGCCCTTCGCAAGGACGAGTTGCCCCCGGGTCACGTCCCTGCCCGCCTTGCGGACGTTGGCTCCGGCAAGCGCGGCGAATTTGACGCCGATGCTGTCCGGCGGCCCGCCGTGCAGCTTCCTCTCCGCCTCGTCCGTCTCCTCGAACGGGACGACGGCGTCGGCGCCCTGGGGCACCGGAGCGCCGGTCATGATCCGCACGGCCGCCCCGGCGACGACAGGAGTCGAGGGCATCTGGCCGGCTGCAACGGTCCCAATCACCCTGAGAACAACCGGAGTTGTCGCAGACGCCGACTTTACATCAGCCGCCTGGACCGCGTAGCCGTCCATTGAGGAGTTGTCCAGCGGCGGTATGTCGAACCGGCCGACGATATCCTCAGCGAGCACCTGGTCGACGGAGTCCAGGATAGGCTGCTGCTCCGGCTCAAGAACGCCGAAGAAGCCCAGGATCCGCTCCAGGGCCTCTTCGACGCTCAGCATCGACTCGTGATGGTGGCTATGACCGTGCTGGTTCAGCGCTGTTGCTCCACGCTATTTTCGCTTCTTATAAACACTTTGCCTGTGTTCGATGCGGTATACGCGAACCGTCATTGTCCCCACATCGATCGTGTAAAGAATTCGATAGTCCCCGACGCGCACCCTCCAACCGTTCTCCGTCTTGCCGTGGAGTTTCAAGGCTCCAACTGGACGCGGCTCCTCTTTCATCCGCGAAAGAGCAGCGTCGACCCTGTGGATCATTGACGACGGCAAGCCCAGCAAGTCGCGCTCGGCTGCTCGGCTGAGCTCGACGTTGAAAGTCAAAGGCGACCTGCCTGCTTCAACTCCTCACGAATGGTGCTGTAATCCCTGAACTCCGTTTCCGTCCTGACGGCCTTATCCAGCACCAGCGCATCTTCAAGGTCTTCAATGCGCCGCACCATGTCCTCATATTCTGAGATACTCAGCAACACACTCTTCGTCTTGCCTTTGGCATCAACCAGATACTGGCGTGTGCTCTTTCCCATTGCACTTACCTTCCTGATCTACTTATCCCCTCAACTCCGCTCCGAGCTCCTTCTGGAGCTGCCTCAGCAGGCCTGCCACCGTCTTGTCCACCAGGTCAGACGTCAGTGTAGCAATCTCCGACTGGAAGACGATACGGAAGGCTATGGACTTCTTGCCATCCGGAACGCCCTTGCCGGTGTAAACGTCAAAGGGCGCGCTGCGCTTGACGAGCTTGTGGCGGTCGATGATCGCCTGTATCTTCGCCGCGGGGACGGCGACGTCCACGATGATCGCCATGTCGCGGTCCGCCTCGGGGAAGCGGCTCAAGCCGGAGAAGATGTCCCTTGAGCCCTTTACCGCTACGAACAGCTCCGACATATCGATCTCGAACATGGTCACGGGAAGCTGGCCCAGGTCCAACTGGTCGAGCATGCTCGGGTGCAGTTCGCCGAGGATTCCCACCGGCTTGCCCTTCAGGAGGACCCGCGCAGTCTTGCCCGGGTGAGTGATGGCGTCCGTGGCGGGCTCGAAGGTCGCCTGCGCCTTCAGCGATTCGAATACCGCCTCCAGCACGCCCTTGCCGTCGTAGAAGTCCATGTTCTGCTCGGTAGCGCGCCAGCTTGTTGAAAAGCGCGGCCCGGACAGGACGCCAACCAGCATTTCGCGCTCGTCCGGAAGGTCGCGCTCCTTCGCCTCGGCCTTCGGGATGTAGACACGCCCGATTTCGAACAGGCGCAGCCCCTCGCGCTGGGAGACGCGCCTGTTTCCGGCGAGCGCGCCCAGGACCGAGCCGCGCAGGCTGGTGCGCATATACGCCTGGTCCTTGCTCATCGGGTTGAATATCTTCACCGGCTCAGGGCCGCCGTTCATAGCGCCGACCTTCCTGAGCGTCTCCATGTCCGTTGTGGGGTACGTGACCACCTCCTGCAAGCCGGCGGCGACCATCAGGTCCTTCACGCGCTCGCGCAGGTCGCGGTCCGGCCGGCCCACGTGCTGAGGTATCGGCGTCGAGAGCATCTTCGTGGGCACGGTGTCGTAGCCGGTGACGCGCGCCACCTCCTCTACGATGTCCTCTTCTATATTGATGTCCGCTCGCCAGTAGGGCGGCTTCAGGTGGAGCACGTCCGACTTTCCGACCGGCCGCACTCCGACTTCGAAGCCGAGAGAGGTCAGGACGCGCTCTACGTGTTCGGCCGAGTAGTCCACACCGAGCACGCGACGGATCTTGTCCATGCTCAGGCGGTGCATCGCAGGCTCTCGCCTGCCGGGATAGACGTCGATTACGCCCTTCGCGGCCTGCCCGCCCGCAACCTCCAGTATCAGCTTCATAGCCCGGGCCAGCGCCAGCGGGACCATTTCCGCGCGGACACCACGTTCAAAGCGATAGGACGCGTCTGTGCGCAGGCCGAGCGCCGCCGCGGTCTTGCGCGTGTTGATCGGGTGGAAACTGGCCGACTCCAGGATGATGGCCGCCGTCTGCTCGGTCACACCGCTGTCCTTGCCGCCCATCACACCCGCGAGCGCAATTGCGTCCTTCGAGTCGGCTATCACCAGCATCGGCGGCTTCAGGGTGCGCTCCACGCCGTCAAGCGTTGTAAACTTCTCGCCCGAGCGAGCCGGCCGCACAACTACAGTCTTGTCCTTCACCTTCGAGAGGTCGAAGGCGTGCAGCGGCTGGCCGTGCTCCAGCATTACGTAGTTAGTCACGTCCACGACGTTGTTAATCGAGCGCTGGCCGGCCTTCTCGAGCACGTCCACAAGCCACTTCGGCGACGGGCCAACCTTCACGTCCGTGATGAGCCCTGCGGCGTACCGGGAGCACAGGGATGCATCGTCTATGACGACTTTGACCTCGCCGGATATCGCCAGCCCGGTGGCCGGGTAGTCCCGGTTGGGCTCTGTGACCTTCTGGCCGGAGAAAGCCGCCACCTCGCGGGCGATGCCCAGAATGGAGAGGCAGTCCGGCCTGTTCGGCGTGACAGCCGCCTCCATCACTACGTCGCCCAGGTAGTCCTTCACGGGCACACCGATGGGCGCTTCGGGATCGAGCACCATAATGCCGGGAGACTCCTCCGCAAGGCCAAGCTCCCGCTCGGAGCAGACCATGCCGGCGGAGACCACGCCGCGTATGGTGGAAGCCTTCAGCGGCTCCACCTTGTTCGTCTTGTTGCTCAGGAGCATTGCCCCTTCCCTGGCGAAGACGATCTTCTGGCCCACGGCGAGGTTCGGCCCGCCGCAGACAACTTTGACGGTCTCACCGTTGCCCAGATCGACCGTGGGCAGGCGGAGGCGGTCGGCGTTGGGGTGGGGCTCCACAGCGAGCACGTGGCCCACAACCAGCTTGTCCCGGTCCCAGGTCGCGCCGATCTCCTCGACGGAGTCGACCTCGATGCCGTTCATCGTCAGCCGGTGCGCCAGGTCCTTCGGCGCCATGGTCACCGGCACATACTGCTTCAACCAGGAAATGGGTACTTTCATTGGAACCTCAGAGAGGGATAACGCATAGTCGTCTCCTGTAGCCCGCGCGATTCATCGCGCCCGTCCTGGTCACCGGTACTGACCGTAAGCGACCCAGGCCCCGATGGAATCGGGGCAGGCTACAACATCAAAACTGCTTCAGGAAACGCATGTCGTTGGAGTAGAAGTGGCGAATATCATCGATGCCGTACTTGAGCATCGCGATGCGCTCCACTCCCATGCCGAATGCGAAGCCGGTGTACACCTCGGGGTCGTAGCCCACGCCGCGCAGCACGTTCGGGTGCACCATGCCGGCGCCCATGATCTCCAGCCAGTCCTGGTCGCGCTTGATGGGGCGGACGCCGTTGACCTTGAAGTTGGAGATAGCCATGTCCACGCCGGGCTCAACGAACGGGAAGTAGTCGCACCGGAAGCGCACCTGCCGGTCCTCGCCGAATATGCGGCGCGCGAACTCGAACAGCGTGCCCTTGAGGTCGGCGAAGGTCACGCCCTTGTCGACGACCAGCCCTTCGATCTGGTAGAAGTGCCATTCGTGCGTGGCGTCCGTGGCCTCGTAGCGGTAGCACTTGCCAGGGATCACTACGCGGATGGGAGGCTGCTGCTTCTCCATGATGCGCGCCTGCATGGGCGATGTGTGCGTCCGCAGAAGCATGGGCCGGTAGCCCGCCTCGTCCGTGTGGTCGATCCAGAGGGTGTCCCACATGTCGCGGGCGGGATGGTCCTTGGGGATATTCAGCGCGTCGAAGTTGTAGCGGTCCCACTCAATCTCGGGGCCTTCCTCCACCGCGAAGCCCATTCCGCGGAACGCCTCGCAGATTTCGCGGAGCATGCGCGTGGTGGGGTGGAGCCCGCCGTGGGGCACCGGCCAGCCGGGGAGAGTAACGTCTATCCGCTCGCGCTCTACCCTGCTGACAAGCTCCGTCTCGCGGACGGCCTTCTCGCGGGCGGCCAGCGCCTCTTCAAGGGCGGCCTTCACCTGGTTGGCGGCGGCGCCCACGGACCGGCGCTCTTCGGGCGAGAGGCCCCCGAGGCCCCGCAGCACCTGTGTGACCTTGCCGCTCCGGCCGAGGTACCCAACCCTCCAGCGTTCGACTTCTTCGATGCTCCCGGCTGCTTCAAGCTCTTTGATGGCCTGTGCCCGGAGCTGCTCAACGGCGCCTGCGCCAGCGGTCTCAGTCACGGATTACCTCGTCCATTAAGGCGGTCTTCGACGTATGGATAATTATAGGTATGGCTTCAGAACACGGTCAAGGAAGGCCGTTGCGTGTCTGGAGGCGGGGCGCTTCCCTAACTGGTATCATTATGCAACCCATACTTGTGCGCGCTATGCGGGTGACCACTGGTGAACATCCCGGAGTCCGTCCGAAACAGGCTTGAAGCGAGGGAGGAGACCCTCTCCCCTTACGCTTCGAGATCGCGCAACAGCACGCGGGAACGGCATGACGAGCCGTCCCTGATACGCACCGAATTCCAGCGAGACCGCGACCGGATCATCCATACGAAGGCTTTCCGGCGGTTGAAGCACAAGACGCAGGTCTTCATCGCCCCGCTCGGGGACCACTTCGTCACACGGCTGACGCATACGCTGGAAGTATCGCAGATCGGCCGGACGATTGCGCGGGCGCTTAACCTCAACGAGGACCTCACCGAGGCGATGACCCTGGGCCACGACCTCGGTCACACGCCCTTCGGGCACATCGGCGAGGACGAGCTTGCGAAGCTCCACCCGGACGGCTTCCGCCACGCTCAGCAGAGCCTCAGGATTATCGAGCACCTGGAGAAGGACGGGCTGGGCCTTAACCTTACGGGCGAGGTCCGCCACGGAATTGCCAACCACTCGAAGCCAAAGGGCGACTTCCTGGGCATCACCCTGCCGGAAGGGCTATCGCTGGAGGGGCAGATCTGCCGCATCGCGGACGCCGTCGCGTACCTGAACCACGACATCGGCGACGCCGTGCGCGCCGGCGTGCTGCAGGAGACCAGCCTTCCTGCCGCCGCCGTGAGAGTGCTGGGGACACGCCATTCTCAGCGCATCGACACGATGGTAACGGACATCGTAGCCACATCCTGGGCGGCGACGGGCGAGGACGGTGTCTCCTCCGGCGAGCGGCCCGTGATCACGATGAGCCCGCGCGTCCGCGATGCCGTGATGGCAATGAGGGACTTCATGTTCGAGCGCGTATACATGCCGGAGGACACGACGGAGGAAGGCAGGACCGCGCGCGCCATCATCCGCCTGCTCTACCGGTATTTCGAGGACAACCCGGGGCTTATCCCGGCCGAGTACGGCACGCACGACCGCGCCATCGTGGACCACATCGCCAGCATGACGGACCTGTACGCGCTCCGCCTGGCTGAGCAGATACAGCCCGGTATCGCAAAAGGCCTGAGCCGCGCAATTGCATAGAATCGAGGAGCCGAATTGACGCCTACCGACAGGCTTCGCGTCCGGATGGTGCAGAACCAGATGAAGCTGATCCAGGAGCACCTGGAGGCGATGAGCCGCGACTCCCACGGCATGGAGTACCGCCCGTGGAAGAATGAGGTGGACAGCCTCTGGAAGTCGCTCTTCGAGCAGGTTGGCGGCATGACGCCTGAAACGCAAAAGGCGTCCCTTGAAATGGTCCGCACGCTATGGATGATGTATCTGTCCCACTATGGGCAAGGATGAAGACAGGGTACGGAGGTGAACATTGACTGATTTCACGCCGCTCGACCCGGAGACGCAGCACGCGCAGCAGATGGCGCTGATGGCGCACCAGGTCGTCATCAAGCTGAAAGAGATGGGCCTGCCTGAGGACTACGACGATGAGCTGGCCGCGGTCTGCACAGACCTCGGCGACCTGTGGGGCGCCGGCAAGGCGCTCTCCGACAGGCTTGAGAAGATGCTCAAGTCCCCCGCCAATTGGGAACACGTAGCTAACTCCCTCGTAGACCTGCGCGCTGTCGTGGACCACATGGCGTGGCACATCAACAGCATCAAGGAGCCTATGGAGAAGCTGGCAACATATGCGTACCAGAAAGAACAAGGATGAATTATGAAGTATGAATGATGAAGTGGAATCCGAGGGACCGAGTACTTCATACTTCATAATTCATCATTCATAATTTCGCCCTATGTCAGCAGTTGATGAAATAAAGGCCCGCCTGGACATCGTGGATGTCATCGGCGGTTACGTCCAGCTACAGAAAGCCGGGCGCAACTTCAAGGCGCGCTGCCCCTTCCACAACGAAAAGACCCCCTCCTTCATCGTCAACCCGGAGCGCCAGTCCTGGCACTGCTTCGGCCAGTGCGGCGTCGGCGGCGATGTCCTCGGCTTTGTCATGCGGCAGGAGAAGCTGGACTTCGGCGAAACGGTCAAATTCCTGGCGCAGAAGACCGGCGTCGTCCTCCAGGACAAGCGCACCACCAGCCGCAACGACTTTCTCTATCGCGTGAACCAGGAGGCGGCGCGCTTCTACCAGCAGGTGCTCGCCTCGCCCGAGGGGCAGGAGGCGCGCGATTACATTGCCAAGCGCGGCGTGAACGCGCAGATCGCCGAGGCGTTCCAGCTTGGAATGAGCCCGCGCGGTCGCGACAAACTGAAGTCTCACCTCTTCTCGCTGGGCTTCAACCTGGACTACGCGATCGAGGCCGGCCTGCTCCGACGGAGCGACGACGGCAACGTGCGGGACTTCTTCTGGGGACGCCTCATGTTCCCCATCCACGACCGCGAGGGGCGGCCGATCGGCTTCGGCGGGCGCACGCTGGACGGCTCGGAACCCAAGTACCTTAATACCGCTGCCACGCCCGTGTTCGACAAGCGCGCGACCCTGTACGGGCTCCACAAGGCAGCCGCCGGCATTAAACAGGCCGGCGTGGCCGTGATAGTTGAAGGGTACATGGATGCGATGACCGCGCACCAGTACGGCTTCAGCAACGTCGTTGCCTCCATGGGCACTGCCCTCACCGAGTACCAGGTGGCGCTGCTGAAGGGCATGGCAAAGAGGTTCGTCCAGGCGCTCGACCCGGATACCGCCGGGCAGGAAGCGACGCGGCGCAGCCTGGACGAGGTGTACCGCATTTCCGAGCACCGGCAGCTGGGCCAGAAGGCGCAGTTCGAGCTTCGCATCGCAGTCCTGCCGCCCGGAATTGACCCTGACGAGGTAATAAAGCGCGATACAAAGGAGTGGGAGCGGGCGGTAGCCGAGGCCGTGGAGTATATGGACTTCTACATCGGCGCGATGGCACGCAGGCACGATCTGGCCACGCCGGAGGGCAAGGCGCTGGCTGCAGAGGCCCTGGCGCCGCTGATAGCCGCTGCGGAAGACCCCATAGCGCAGGAGAAGTACTTCAACCTCGCCGCAAAGACCATCGGCGTGAGCGCCGCTGCGCTGCAGGCCTACATGGGACGCGCGAGGCAAGACGCGCGCCGCAGGCCGGGCACAGAGTCCCGTCGGCCGCGGGCGGGGACCACCAGCCTCACGCCGTTCATCAACGACCGGCGCGACCCCCTCGAAGAGTTCATACTCGCACTTGTCCTTAGCCGTCCTGACCTGCGGGAAAAGGCGCGGGAAACGTCTCCGGAATTCTTCAGAATGTCGGAAAACCGCGAGGTATTTACCTGTTGGCAACGCTGCAATAGAATAGAAGAAGTCGCCGGCAGTCTGGATATCACCCTGCACGATCATCTGGCCCGCCTGGGCCGGATCGACATTACCCCCGATGGCGGCTCGGCGGAGCTGGCATTAACCCAGTCCCTCAAGCGGTTGGAGCTTCGTTACCTTCAGGAGCATCAGGAAGACCTTCTGGCATCCGAAGACATGACAGCGCCCCCTCCCAGAGAGATCGAGGAAGCAATCACCAGGTTAAATGCCCGCATGAAAGAGCTCTTCTCCCAACGCAACTGAAGGTCATTTGCCGGACGGAGCGATGGCGCCCCGAAAATACCTTGCGCTATTGCGTTCTTCGGGTTTCTGATTTCCCTGGCCGAAACTTGCTTTGGAAAGAAGCGTTTTAGTCCATAGCGATAATTTCATAGCATGGCGCGACATTTTACTGCTAATATCTTGGGTGTCCAGTCAAAGGGCTCGTTAAGTACGAAATGGGGTTGACAGTAAATGACCATCAAGCAGCGGCGCAAGCATGGGGGAGAAGAGTCATCCGAGGTTGTGGGTAAGATTGCCCCGGAAGCGGAGACTGAAGTCGCGCCCGTGAAGGAAGTGCCCCCAGTGGGAGCAGTGGAGGCGGTGGCCGAGGAGGACGACCCGGGGACCGCGACCACACTGGGTCCGGCCGCCGAGATGGCGGTCGACTTCCCCGGCGACGATCCCGCCGCGCTCGCTGAGGCAGAGGCGGACGCCCAGAGCGTCTGGCAACAGGGCCTCGAGTCAAGCGAGATGATTGACGACCCCGTGAGGATGTACCTCCGGGAGATCGGCCGCGTCAGCCTCCTCAAGGCAGCAGACGAACGTATTCTCGCCCGGAAGATGGAAGCATCCAAGCACATCCTGGGCATTGAGACCGCGCTGACGGCGCCGGACGGACGGGCGCCCCGCGCCTGGCAGATCGTGTACGAGATGCTCCGGCGCACGTGCGACTCCGAGCACGTCATCAAGGCCGTCAGCATCCGCGCAGGACTTGCCTCGGAAGGACGCACTCTCAAGGAGATCGCCAGCGACCCCAAAATCCGCGAGGCCCTTGACGGCGACCTGCCGGAGGACCTGGTCAAGCAGATTGAGGACATCCTCAACAAGAGCGCTGAAGAGGTAAAGGCAGGCATCCAGGCCGCCTCCATAAACAGCCGCCTGCTGCCCCCCGAGGTCATGGGGCTGGTCGGCGAAGACGCCACAATCGCGGATATCCGCCAGACGCTGGAGGACCCGGAGTTCCCCAAGCGGCTGGAAACGTTCGAGCTGGTCTTCTACGGCTTCCTGGCAAGGGCCAAGGCCGAGGGCCAGACGGCTCAGGGCCACCTGGCAGAGGCTAACCTTCGCCTCGTCGTCAGCGTGGCAAAGAAGTACATCGGCCGCGGGATGTCGCTGCTGGACCTGATCCAGGAAGGCAACATCGGCCTTATCCGCGCGGTCGAGAAGTTCGACTACCGCAAGGGCTACAAGTTCAGCACGTATGCCACATGGTGGATACGCCAGGCCATCACCCGCGCAATCGCGGACCAGGCCCGCACCATCCGCATACCGGTGCACATGGTGGAGACTATCAACAAGCTACTGCGCGTGAGCCGCCGCCTTGTACAGGAGTACGGCCGCGAGCCGACGAGCGAAGAGATCGGCGCCGGCATGGAGGTCACCCCGGAGAAGGTGCGGGAGATCCTCAAAATCTCGCAGGAGCCCGTTTCCCTTGAGACGCCTATCGGCGAGGAAGAGGACAGCCACCTTGGGGACTTCATCGAGGACCGCAGCACCCTTGCGCCCGCCGAGGCAGCCTCCTACCAGCTCCTCAAGGAGCAGGTAGACGACGTGCTATACACCCTCAGTGAGAGGGAGGCGCGAGTCCTCCAGCTCCGCTTCGGCCTGGAAGACGGCCGCAGCCGAACGCTGGAAGAGGTTGGCCGCGACTTCGGCGTCACCCGCGAACGCATCCGCCAGATCGAGGCCAAGGCGCTCCGCAAGCTGCGCCACCCCAGCAGGTCCAAGAAGCTGAGGGACTTCCTGGAGTAGGCAAGCGTACTGCACAAATGTAAAGAGGCCACCCGAATTGGGTGGCCTCTTAATTTGCGTATGGTTGCCACAATTGTCATTTGACAACTAACTTACACGATTATTGGAATACCCCTACCCTACGCCCGTCTCGCTCCTGGCGAGCTTTGTCACCCTCAACTGCTTCAGGCGGCGGCCCATCGTTGAGACAACCTCGATTCTTATGCCGTCGTACTCCACAACATCGCCGACCGTCGGTATCTTGCCGAGGCGGTCCTGCACAAAGCCGCCGACGGTGTCGTAGCCGTCGTTCTCCATTGTTACTTTCAGGATTTCGTTAAGGTCCCAGATGCTATAGCGGGCTTCTACCAGGAATTCCCCCTCGGACACCGTGGTTATCTCGGCCTCATGGGAATCGAACTCGTCCTGGATCTCCCCAACTATCTCCTCTAGCAGGTCTTCAATCGTCACGAGGCCGGATACGCCGCCATACTCGTCGACAACGATGGCCAGCTGGACGCGCTTTTCCTGGAACTCCTTGAGGAGCTCTTCCAGCGTCTTGACCTCCGGGATGAAGATCGCGGGACGAACAATCTCAGAAGTCAGGACTTCCGGTTTCGGCGCTGCGCCGTTGCTCTTGCTGAGCCTGTCCAGGATATCACGAGCGTAGGCGATGCCGACGATATGGTCCAGGTTGCCCTCGTAGACAGGGAGGCGACTGTGGCCGGACTCGACCATCTGCTCCGCAAGGCGCGTGATCGGCGTGCCGATCTCCGCGGCCACAATGTCCACGCGGGGGACCATTATTTCCCGCGCCATTGTTTCATCAAGCTCCACCACGCCGCGTATCATGCTGACAGTGCGCTGGTCTATTGGCTCGCCATCGGTGTGGATGTGGACCGGGAGCTCATCCGAGGCAGGCTCCTCGGCCACCTCAATAACCGTCTCGCCGTTGATTATGCGCTTCCGGCGGGCCGCCCTGGCGTCTATGGCCAGCACGGGGGACAGAATCGTCGTCAGTATGCGGGCCAGGCCGGCGGTAGCAAGTGCAATCGATTCGCCCGCACTGCCTGCAAATGCCTTGGCAACGGCGTGGACGACCGCCAGCAAGAGCACCACACCGACCGCGGCGGCGCCGATAAACATGGCGTTCGTCGGCTCCGGCCGGGCGATAACCATACCCGCGAGCAAGACGGTGAATGCGAGGGCGGCGAGTCTCAGAAGATAGACGGCGCCTTCGGGCCCTTTCGGGGCGTGTACGAGGTAGTCCAGGGCTTTAGCCCCGGGCTTCTTCTGGGCCACAAGAGACTGTACTCTGTCGAGGCGCATACCGGCCAGACTGGCCTCCCAGAGTGAAAGGACGGCGAAGACTACAAACGATGTGCCGAGCAGTATGAGTCGTAAACTACCACTATCCAAAGCTTAAAAACTCTCTCCTGATTTCAAATTGTGAAGTATGAATTACCGGAACTCTCAATTCATACTTCAGCCTTTTCCTAATGCTTGCACCATTCCGGGCACTCTTTAGGCGTCGTCCGCTTCGGGAACGGCTTGGCGGGCAGGCCGACGGCTACCGTGTAGGGACCGACATCTTTCGTAACCACCGCGCCCGCGCCAGTCATGGAACGTGCGCCTAGCGTTACCGGTGCGACCAGCATCGTATCACAGCCGAGCTTAACGTCATCTTCGATGATCGTTATGTGCTTGCGGATTCCGTCGTAATTCGTCGTGATCGTCCCTGCGCCGATATTTACGTTCTTGCCAACCCGGGCGTCGCCCATGAAGCTCATGTGGCCCATCTTCGTGCCACTGCCGATGCGGCTCCGACTAACCTCCGCGTAGTTGCCCAAATGGACGTGGCTCTCAATGTGACTTCCCGGCCTGACGTGGCCGAACGGGCCCAAGTCGCTGTCGCTCTCCATCGTCGAGTTTTCCATCGCCGACGCCTTTATCTTGCAGCGATCGCCGATCGTGGCGTTCTCAATGATCGAGTTCGGGCCGATCTCGCAGTCGGAGCCGATCTTCGTTTTGCCCCGTATGTGAGTGTTCGGGTGGATGATCGTATCCGCGCCGATCTCAATGTCGAAGTCGATGTAGACCGAGGCCGGATCGATCATGGTCACGCCGGCAAGCATCCACCTTTCGCGTATGCGCTTTCCGAGCGCCGCCTCGGCCTCAGCAAGCTGCACGCGGGTATTTACGCCCTGGACCTCCTGCACGTCCGCTGCTGCCATCGAGGCTACGATGCGCCTCTGCCGGCACGCCTCTTCGATCAGGTCAGTCAGGTATATCTCTCCTGACCTGGACGGCTTCAGCGCCTCAAGGACCGGCCACATCCAGGCTGCGTCAAAGCAATAGAGGCCAGTATTGATCTCGCGAACGGCCTTCGTTTTCTCGTCCGCGTCCGCCTCTTCCACGATGCGGGTAATTCCACCTGCGTCGTTCCGGACAATCCGTCCAAGGCCGTGTGGGTCAGGGACAAGTGCGGTAAGGACGGTCACGGCTGCTCGGGAGTCCGTATGTAGCTCCATGAGGCCGCGGAGGGTCTCCGCTCTGATGAGGGGGACATCTCCGTACATGAGGGCAAGGTGGTCCGCGCCGTTTGTTGCTGCGCGCGCCTGGAGAAGGGCGTGGCCGGTGCCACGCTGCTCCGACTGAACGGCGTAAGTTACAGAGGCGCCGAGGGAATCGCGGACAGCCTGGTGTTCGGGGGCGATCACAACCGTGGCCTGCTCAAAGCCAGCCTTCCTGGCCGTCTCCGCGACGAGGGACACCATCTCTTTTCCGCAGACGCGGTGGAGAACCTTGGGCAGGCGGGACTTCATGCGAGTTCCCTTGCCCGCCGCGAGGATAACGGCAGCATGTCTAGACATCTGCACCCCTTGGCAAGCCCCCCGGACCGGCTAATCTCACAGCTGTGTGAGGGGGTCGGGAGCTTGTCCGATGAAACACACAGCGCCTGGCGGTCAGGGCCGAAGGTCCCGCGTCAGGCGCTCTGGTATTATCTTGTCGCGTGCGTTTGTCCGAATCGTCCACTGTGAGTCCATGCTACCATCGGCAACATGGCCGGTCAAGTTGGCGATGCGGCGAATGCCATGTAAAATGCTGGCCAACACCGAACGAATCGCCACATCAGGAGCAGCACTATGGCCAAATTCAAGATCGTCTCCGAACCGGGCGGCGGCGTTAGAATGAACGTGCCGGGCAAGCCCTACGAATACGAGAAGGACGGCCTTGGCGGCGTGGACGCCGAGATTGTGGAAGCGCCGATAACCAGCGCGGAGGCGTTCCTCTCGGTGGCCAGGGACGCCGATGCCGTATATGCCGCCAATTTCCGAATAAGCCGCCAGGTGATCGAGGGGCTGCAAAAGTGCAAGATCATCGCCTGCGGCAGCGTGGGGACGGACGCCGTGGACCTGGTCGCCGCAACCGAGCGGTGCATTCCGGTGACAAACGACCCGGACACTTTCATAGAGGAGGTGGCGGACCACTCGATGGCGCTGCTGCTATCAATGTTCCGCAGGGTGACGCTAACGGACAGGATGGCGCGCGACGGCCGCTGGAGGGAAGCCAGGCCGTACCTCTACCAGTTCCCCCGCCTGTGGGGGCAGACGCTCGGCTTCGTCGCCTTCGGCAACGTTGCCCGGGCTACGGCGCTGCGCGCCGCCCCGTTCGGGGTGAAGATGCTCGCCTACGACCCTTACATCAGCGAGCTGAACATGACGCGGTACGGCGTGGAGCCGGTCGGCCTGAAAGAGCTGCTGCAGCGCTCGGACATTGTGTCCATGCACGCGCCCAACACACCGGAGACCTTCCACATGCTGCGCGAAGAGCACTTCCGGATGATGAAGCCGACAGCGCTCTTCATCAGCACCGGCCGCGGCTCCACCGTGGAGGAGAAGTCACTGATCAATGCGCTCCAGGAGGGGTGGATCGCAGGGGCAGGGCTGGACGTGCTGGAGGTTGAGCCGCCTGCGCCGGACAATCCCCTGCTCACGATGGAAAACGTTATCCTCACTCCGCACGTAGCCTCTGCCTCCGCCCGGATGGAGCCCGAGCGCCGCCGCCGCGTCGGCCGCGAGATCGCCCTTGTTCTCTCCGGTCGCCGCCCCATGGCGTGTGTGAACCCCACAGTGCTGGACAAGCTGCCGCTACTGAAATGGGTGCCGCAGCGAGGCTAGTGCTGCCGTGCTAGACCCCTACTCGCGAAGGTGTTAAAATCCCCGAGGGCTCTGGCGCGGTGTGTTAGTCCGCCGGCATACTATCCGGCGGTACATTCTGAAGTCGTGCGTCCCGATGGAATGGGGACGGATACGCCAGACTAAATCCTTTTACCACAAGGAAATGTTCGGTTGAGCAACAGCATTAACGTCGCTATCGTAGGTGTCGGTAACTGCGCCTCTTCTCTGGTGCAGGGCGTATTCAAGTACAAGGACCTGAAGGCCAACGACCAGGTGCCCGGGATCATGCACGCCGTACTGGGCGAGTACGGCATCGGCGACATCAACATCGTCGCCGCCTTCGATATCGATGCCAACAAGGTTGGCAAGGACCTCTCCGAGGCGATCTTCGCCGAGCCGAACAACACGATCAAGTTCGCGGACGTGCCCCACATGGGCGTGACCGTCCAGCGCGGCATGACCCACGACGGCCTGGGCAAGTACCTGTCCGAGATCATCAAGAAGGCCCCGGGCACGACGGAAGACGTTGCCAAGGTGCTCGTTGAGCGCAAGGTGGACGTGGTCATCAACTACCTCCCCGTTGGCTCCGAGGACGCCACCAAGTGGTACGTGGAGCAGGCGCTGCAGGCAAAGGCCGGCTTCATCAACTGCATCCCCGTCTTCATCGCCAGCAAAGGCGAGCAGGACTACTGGCACAAGCGCTTCAAGGAGGCGGGCGTGCCGATCATCGGCGACGACATCAAGTCGCAGGTGGGCGCTACGATCATCCACCGCGTCCTCACCCGCCTGTTCATGGACAGGGGCGTCAAGCTCGAGAGGACGTACCAGCTCAACTTCGGCGGCAACACCGACTTCCTCAACATGCTCGAGAAGGAGCGGCTGGCGTCCAAGAAGATCTCTAAGACGAACTCCGTCACATCGCAGCTCGACTATGACATGGGCGCGGACAACATCCACATCGGCCCCAGCGACCACGTGCCATGGCTCCATGACCGCAAATGGTGCTATATTCGGATGGAGGGCAAGAGCTTCGGGGACGTTCCCCTGAACGTGGAGCTCAAGCTCGAAGTGTGGGACAGCCCCAACTCAGCCGGCGTGGTTATCGATGCCATCCGCTGCATCAAGATCGCGAAGGACAGGGGCATGAGCGGCCCCATTCTTGGACCGTCCTCCTATTTCATGAAGTCTCCGCCCGTCCAGTACACGGACGATGTGGCGCGCGAGATGGTGGAGGAGTTCATTACCGGCAAGGATAGCGGCAAGGCTGCGAAGGCAGCAAGGCCGGTCCGCGCTGCAAAGAAGAAGGCGGCCGGTAGCTAGGGAGAAAAAAGGAAGGGCGCCGTGCCATGGAACGCCCATTGAAAATTGCACTCGTATCGGCCTTTGACTTTTCCGCTTTCGGCGGAGTCAACAGCCACATCAATGAGCTGGCCGCCCAGTTCAGGTCCTGGGGTCACACGGTTAAGGTAATCGCACCGTGTACGGACCCGGGCCTGATAAGGGATGAGAACTTCATTCCCATGGGGCGGCCAGTGCCTTTGCCCAGCCGTGGCTCCGTCGGCCGCGTTTCCGTCTCAGTATGGCTTCGGCCGAGCATCAAGCGCTTGCTTGAACGGGAGCGGTTCGACATCATCCACATGCACGAGCCGTTCGCCAGCTATGTACCCGTGGGCATCCTCAGCCAGTCGCGTTCCGTAAACATCGCCACCTTCCACGCCTACCCGGGCTCCCGCATGTACAACATCGGCGGGGCAAAGCTGGCAAGGCCGTACTTCGAGAAGTTGCACGGGCGGATCTCGGTCTCCAGGCCAAACCACGAATACATCAGCAAGCTCTTCCCCGCTGAGTACGAGATCATCCCTAACGGGATCAAGCTGGAGAATTTCGGCGACCATGTAGCTCCCCTGCCCCACCTGCAGGACGGCATGATTAACCTGCTGTTTTTCGGGCGGCTGGAGAAGAGAAAAGGTCTACGTATACTCCTGGCGGCCTACAGCCGGCTGAAGTGGGACTGGCCGAACCTGCGCCTGCTGGTAGTGGGCCGAGGGAAGCCTGACCTCGATTCGTATCGCATCCTCAGCGAGCGCAACCTTCGCGACGTTGTTTTTGTGGGCGGAGTCGCAGACACCGAAAAGGCGCGGTACTTCAGGTCCGCCGAAATCTACTGTTCGCCGGCGACCGGCGGGGAGAGCTTCGGCATCGTGCTGCTGGAGGGGATGGCCTCCAGCGTCCCCACGGTGGCATCGGACATAGAGGGTTACCGGCAGGTTATCACGCACGGCAAAGATGGGCTCCTCGTTCCACCGAAGGACGATGCCGCGCTTGCCGAGGCCATCGACCTGCTGCTGAAGGACAGGCAGCTGCGCGGGCGGCTCGGCGCCGCGGGGCGCCTGAGGGCGGAGGAGTTCCGCTGGGAAGTTGTGGCGGGCCGAGTGATGGACTACTACCGCGCATGCATCGACAGGACCGCGACGCTGGCCAGCTGAGTCCCACAAGCAGCGCGCTTCATCCATATCACTGTGCCTTTCGTTCGTTCCAATCCGCTCAAACCCTAAACCAATTCGCAGGTCAACACATTGCAGGTATTTCACGAATCGTCGCGCAAGTTCCTCGCCTCGTATCTGAGTGCAGTGGCCCGCGGTCTTAGCAGAGTAGGGCTGACGCCGAATGCCCTGACGCTCATCGGTCTTGGGATCGCCGGCTTGGCTGCCTACCTCACCGCAATTGGCCAGCTTGCAGCGGGCGGCGCCGTGGTGCTATTTGCCGGCGCCTTCGACATGCTGGACGGCGCTGTCGCGCGCCTCACGGGCAAGGCCAGCAACTTCGGCGCCCTGTTCGATTCCGTAATCGACCGCGCATCAGAGGCGGTCGTGCTGCTGGGCGTCCTGCTCTTCTACCTGGACACCGGTAATAACTGGGGGGCGGCCCTGGCATACGTAACCTTCGGCGGCTCGGTTATGGTCAGCTATGTCCGCGCACGGGCCGAGGGGCTAGGCATCGAATGCAAGGTGGGTATCATGACGAGGCCGGAGCGAGTCATCCTGACCGGCGCGGGGCTGATAGCCGCGCAGTTCTGGGCGCCGGCGATCACAATCGTTCTTGGAGTCATCGCCGTCCTGACAATCTTCACAACCATCCAGCGCATTATGGTGGTGGAGCAGCAGCAGGCGTCCAAACGCGAGGGGTAACGGGGCGGTCGATGGTCCCGCCGGGACCAGTGGGCGAATCGCGGACAATAAAGAATGCCTTGAGGATTGTGTACCAGTTTGGATGTGATCGTCCGCGAAGGCGGAGGTTTGGCGTCGTTCATCGCGGAGCGATGTACGCGCCCTCAGCGGCGAATTCATTCGCCCACCGCCCCAGTTGTCCCTTTTCCATCGCCGCCAAGCCTTCTTTTTGCCGTTGATACGGCCCTGCGCTACAATTGCTTATGTCATTCCTCAGTACGATGGTGAATGCGTCATGGCAATTCTTCAGCAGAAGGACAGGGAAGCCGTCCAGCGGAGGCTGGACGCGGAGATGGTCAACGAAGTTACCCTCACACTGTACACGCAGGCGAACCTTGGCATTTACGTGCCCGGTAGAGAGTGCCAGTATTGCGGGCCGGCTGAACAACTACTGGATGAGCTTGCCGGCCTGTCAACGAAGCTGGCCCTCAAAAAGGTGGATGTTCACAAGAGCACCCAGGGCGTCCGCGATAGCGGCATCGAGCGCATTCCCGCGATCGTCATCGGCCGCGGGGACAGTGAAAACGCGCGCTTCTACGGCATGCCGATGGGGCTGGAGTTCGCATCGTTCCTGGACTCCATCATCTCCGCCTCCAGGGAGCAGACAGCTCTGAAGGCTGACACCAAGGAGAAGCTCGCGGCGCTGGAAGGGCTAGACGAATACGTGCATATTCGCGTCTTCGTCACCCCCACCTGCGGGTATTGCCCGGGCATGGTCCGCATGGCGCACAATATGGCCTTTGAGTCCGGCAAGGTGCTGGCGGACGTTATCGAAGTGCAGGAGTTCCCTGAGCTGGCGCAGCACTACGACGTCCGAAGCGTGCCCAAAACGGTCATCAACGACAGCATAGAGCTGCTGGGAATGGTGCCGGAGGAGATGCTGGTCAAGGGCATCTATCACGCTATAGGGATAGACGTTTTCGAAGATGAAGGCGAAGAGCAGCAGGCCGGCGAGGACGCTGCGGAGACGCCTCAAACGACGACCGCGATATAGCAGGTCACGCGCGGAATGGCCCCGAGTCGGCGGGGCCTTTCTTTATCTGGCGGGAAACGTTATATACGTGTATATTGGGGCCCCAAACGGCGGAATTTTCGCGCTGAACCAAGGACGGATGGATGAAAAAGCACTCAATGGGCAGGTTGTTTACGGCCATATCAGCCGTTGCCGTGGCTACCGTGTCTGTGCTGGCCATGTTCCAGCCGTCAGACGTCCAGGCGCAGTCCGCAGGGCCGCTCCGGATTAACAGCAAGTCAATTGAAAGTGAGTTCCCGAGCGGCTTCCGGGCGAAAGTGGAAGCCGTGAGCGAGAACGAGATTACGAATGTTGCGCTGCGGTTCCGCGTCGGGCAGCGGGCCCATGGGGCCTACGAATACTTCCGGGCAGAGGACGGCGCCCGCCTGGCGCCCGCGAAAGAGATCAAGGCCGAGCTGTTCTGGCGAACGAGCGACTCATCCCGTTACATACCACCCGGCACGATAATCTCCTACAGCTTCGAGCTTGAGGACTCGAAAGGGAACAAACTCGCCACCGAGTTCGAGCAATTCGTCTACCACGACGCCCGATTCAAATGGGAAGAGATTTCCAAAGAGGGTGTGACCGTGGCTTATCACGGCCCCGTGAAGACGCGGGCGGAGATTTTGCTGGACACCACGGTTGAGACGCTCGCGGTCATGAAGCCGATACTTGGCGACGAATCGAACGACCCTATTCGTATGACGATGTACAACAACGTGCGAGAGATGCTGGACGCGTACCCGCCAATGTCTTCCACCATCAGCTCAGAGCTGATCACCGAGGGCCAGGCATGGGGGCAGGAGGGCGTTGTGCTCGTGCTCGGCGGCGGCGATTCGGCGCGCGGCACGGCATCGCACGAGGTGACTCATATCATCGTCCACAGGGTGGCGGACAGCACGCTCCGCAACGTCCCTTCGTGGATCAACGAGGGACTCGCGGAGTTCGGCAACGTCGAGCCCGGTTACTCCTACGACATCGCGGTGGAATTTGCCACCGGCACAGGCAGGCTAATGCCTGTTACCACCATGGCAGCGATGCCGGGAACGCCGGAGGACGTGATCATCTTCTACGGGCAGTCCAGGAGCATTGTCCGCATGATGGTCTTCAAGTACGGCCAGGAGAAGATGCGCAGCCTGATGGCCTCCCTCAAGGCCGGCAAGAGCATGGACGAAGCCCTCAAGGAAAACTACGGCGTCGACCGGATAGGGCTCTACAATGAATGGCTGAAGGAGCTGGATCTGCCGGAGTACGTGGCTCCGGACAGGGCGAGCGCGCTCCCGACAACCGTCGCCCAGGCCACCGTGACGCTGTACAACTTCGGCAACCTCTCCGGCTCCGGCACGCAACAGACGACGCCCTCGCCCACGGCCGCCGCGTCGCCGACTCCCCTGCCCTCTGCGACCGCAGCCCCGGCAGTCGCCACGCCCACACCCCCTGCCGCGACCGGCTCCGGCGGGTGCATGGCCGGCGCGGGCGTGACCGATCTCACCGTCTTCGGCTTCCTGGTAGGCATGGTAGGCCTTGGCATGAGGGGCAGGCTGAGAAAGCAGTAAGACCGCCATCCCGAAGGCAAAGTTGAGCCCGCGCGATTCGGCCGTTTGTATTGTCTTTCACAAGCGGCTGTGCATATAATTTGCCTCATCCTTAGCCAGCCCAAGGAGCCCTGCAATGCCGGAGTCCCTCGCCTATTTCCGAGGCAACTATGTCCCCCTTTCAGACGCCAGGGTAAGCATCAT
This sequence comes from SAR202 cluster bacterium, assembly GCA_016872355.1. Lineage (NCBI taxonomy): Bacteria > Bacillati > Chloroflexota > Dehalococcoidia > SAR202 cluster bacterium. The sequence goes on from VGZY01000043.1 coordinate 22,012, forward strand.
GACCCATGCCCTGCACTACGGCACGGCAGTTTTCGAAGGCATCAGGGGCAACTGGAACCAGGACCACGGGAAAACGTACGCGTTCAGGATGAAAGAGCACTACGAACGCTTCCTGCAGGGCTGCAAGATTCTCATGCTCAAAATCCCTTACAACGCGGACCAGCTTTGCGATATCACCTGTGAGCTCATCAAGCGCTCCGGCTACAAGCAAGACATCTACATACGCCCAATCGCTTATAAGAGCCAGGAGCTCGTGGCGAACCTCAAGCTCCACGAAATCGAGAGCGACTTCGCGCTGATTATCGTGCCGTTCGGAGCGTATCTGAAGGCCGACGGCGCAATCAGGTGCTGCACCTCTTCCTGGAGGCGCATCGATGATACGATCATCCCGCCCCGCGTGAAGATCGCCGGCCACTACGTCAACAGCATCCTGGCGAAGACGGAGGCGGTGCTGGCGGGCTTCGACGAGGCGATATTCATGAACCAGGACGGCAGCGTCTCCGAGGGAGCTGGCGAAAACCTGTTCATGGTCTCAAAGGGCGTCCTCTACACGCCGCTGGTGGCCGATAATAACCTGGTGGGGATCACGCGTGATTCCGTATGGACTATCGCTGAGAGGGAGCTCGGCATGAAGGTGGTGGAGCGCAGCATCCGCCGCAGCGAACTCTACCTGGCGGATGAGGTCTTCCTCACCGGCACCGCGGCGCACGTGACGCCGGTGGGCTCACTGGACAACCGTCCGATAGGCTCCGGCGAGATGGGTCCGGTCACGAAGGCTATTCGAGAGATGTACCTCGGCCTAATCAAGGGGAGCAACCCGAAATACCTTGGGTGGTGCATGCCGGTTATCCCCGGATAGCCCGACTATCTATCAGGAGGTGGGCCCAGAGGGGCAATGTTTTCCTTTTCGACCGATTACTATCTGATGGTTGCAGTGGCCGCATTCGGCGTCATCCAGATCGCGGCATCTATTGGAGGCCTCAGGGGTCTCCTTCTCTTCAAATCACCCGCGGTGACGCGGGTCCTCGGCGCTGCCCTCATCCTCGCGGCGCTCTACTGGTTTTTCTCATCGGCTCCAAGGAACATCAACGATTACGAAGGCGGGCTGGACGGCAACAGGCAGGCTGTTTACTTCCTGCTGGGGGCCATCACGGCCACAGCACTCACAGTGCTGGTCTCCTCTGCACGGAACTCTCGACTGGGGAAGGGTGTGGCGATAGCCCAGGAAGGGCTGGACGCCCTGCGGCATGCGAATTACCTGCGGGCGCTCAAGCGCACCATGGAGCAGAGGAGGAAGCATGGCGCGGCTTGATGAGCAGCTATTCCTCTGGATAAACGGCTTCGTGGGGCGCTGGCCTGTTTTTGACGGCGCAATGAAGGTGATCGTAAGCGATTACTTTGTGCCGGTGGTGATGTTCCTCTGCCTGCTCGGGCTGTGGTTCGCTGTTCGCGACCCCGCCTCCAGGCTGGCACACCAGAAGGCCGTCATAACTGTTATCGCCACAGTGCTTATCGCCAATTTTGCCATAGAGGTCATGAACGACTTCTACTTCAGGCCGCGGCCGTTCGTGGATAACCCGGTCTCGCTGCTGTTCTACAAGCCCACGGACTCTTCCTTCCCTGCGAATTCCGCGGCGTCCGCATTTGCCATTGCGGGGACGATTTGGGCCGTGAACAAGAAGATCGGCGCGGCGCTGGCGGTGTTGGCATTTATGTTCGCATTCGCCCGGGTATACGCAGGCGTGCACTACCCGCTGGACGTAACCGGCGGCGCGCTGATTGGAATGGCGGCGGCAATGCTCACAACGTGGGTGAAGGAGTTTACGGACCCGTTCCTGACGAAGTTGATAAAGGTTGCTCGGGCGCTCTGCCTCGCATAAACCGGAACGCGTTAAACAACACACCGGCACCCCTGCTTCCGCAGGGGCGCCGGTGTTCTTTGAGCGCAAAGCGGCCAGGCGCCGTAGCCGGGTGGGCGCTTCACATGCCTTCATTCGTAACGCTGGGCCGCGCCGGATAGGCTGAGTCATCAGGGCGCGCGTTCCATCTGCGAATGGACCCGATCGCATCCCATCAGCAAAGGCTGCGACAACCTGGCCGCGTAGAGCTTATGCCCGGCCTATCGCCAGGCGAGCATACCGTTACGCGCGGGCAGGATGGAGACCCTGTGGCCATCCTTGCACTTGTAACGCTGCTCCCTCACCTCCGGCCGCTTCCCGGAAAGGGAAGACTCCTCCATCTTCTGGTTGCAGAACGGGCACGTAACGTCGAATCCCACCCTGTTGCGGATGCGGACAAGACGGACCTGCGCGAGTGTCTCATTGAGCGCGGGGAAGTCTCCGCAGTAGCGCAGCACGTAACGAGTAGCGGCGCTGATGAGGTTCTTCCCCTTCTCGGCCCCGGACTCAACGGTCCGGGAATAGTCTACGAAGCCGCACTTGAGGCACTGCGGTTCTCCGTAGTTCACCAAAAGGCGGGCGCCGCATCGGAGGCAGCTTAGCTTGCTGCCAGCGGCGACTTCGGACCTGGAACCTGGAATTGCTGTAACAGTTCGTGAAATTTCAACTGGTTTTGCGGACAAGCTAACCATGGCGAACCTTCCCCCTGATCTGCATTGTTCTGAGCTTCACTGCAATGATCGACGGTTTGCCGGGTTACTACGCTATGTGCGGGACAGGTTGGCCTTTGCCTTGCGGTAGCCTCGCCGATTCCCCCGAAACGGTGAGGCCGGGCCATCCTTCGATTTCGCGTGTGCACCCCCGATTGTGGACTGACGACGTTCCCGATAAGAAGCGATAATGTTGGATTCCGGAACTAGATCGAGAGCCAGTCTTAGTGGAGCCTAAAACCCTTGCCGGAAGTCAGCACCCCCTTTCGTTCGTGATAGCCCTCAAAGGCGATTAGTCCCTGAAGACTATCCGAGAAATGTGCGGTGTTCGCATGGTACACGACACGCGCTTGACTTCGTCAAGGTGATTTCCAATATGTTTTTAAGACTTTTCCAAATTTGCGTCACAACTTTGTCACAAGGTACTTGCGCGCGTTTAAGGGTAAGGCCGCCGGCGGCCTGGAGTCCTTTCGGCATGTCAAGGGGCAGTGAATCTGTCAGTGTTTAGGGTGCAGTGATTTTGTCAGTACGGTTCGTCTCCATGGGTGGTCTGCAGCCGGCTTACGGGCGGTGGACTTAGCCGGATAGGGACTGAGTCCTCTCGCCCGAGGTTTCGGTTGAATTCCGGTGGGAGACTCCTGCGCTTCGGGTTTTGGCTGCTCACCGAGTGAAGATTGGGGATGAGAAAGGTC
>VGZY01000044.1 GCA_016872355.1 SAR202 cluster bacterium
AGATCGAGCCTGACAGCGAGCGGAGCACATACGCCAGGGCGACCGTAGAGGTACAGGAGCGGCTGGACGGGCGCATCGTGGTCATGCACAAGGGGCGTGAGCTGGCCAGCACGGTTGCTCCCCTGAGACCCGCAGTCCTGCGAGCAAGGCGAAGAAAAGCTCAGGCGGGCAAGCGTGGAGAGGGGCGTGCTGGAGACGGACCCGTCTCCAGCACACCCCTCTCCTCGCCCAAGGATCGAAAGCCGGGTCCAGATCACCCTTGGAGATCGAGACTGATTCAACCAAAACCAGTCGTACTGACAAAATCACTGAGCAGTAAGACTGACAAAGTCATTGAGCATTGACATGGTAACATGCACCCGTTTTCGCTCGTTTCTACGTAACATAAGTTGACCAGCGCGAACAAGACTCTCGTTCATCGCGCCGGCGCCTCGCCCATGATGGAGTCCGCGGGGTAGACCCGGTACTGGTTGGGCTTTCCGGGAGATATGTGGACAACCTTCCAGGCTTCCAGCCCGAAGGAGTCCTCCTCCACGATCGTGAACTCCCGGCAGCACAGGTCGCCCCCTGCGCCGCCGAACAGGACAAGCGTGTTTCCTCCGTCCAGGCGTTGCGCGCTTGAGCAGCACTCAGAGAACTTAGGCGGGACTGCGCGGTACTCCCAGCGCACGGAAGCCACCTTTGTCGCCTGGTTGAGCCGGAGCTCCAGAGCGCGGGAGAATCGGCCGCCCTCTTCCCTGGGCCTCGCGCCGCCGTTGTCGAAGAGCAGTACGTTGCCGTTCGGCAGCAGCCATGCCGTGTGCTGGCCGTAAAAGGCGTCAGTATCATCCAGGAACGAAAAGTCGCTCCCCGGGCCGCCGAGCCGCCACAGAACATCCTTGAAATCTGCGCTGATCAGGACTACCTGGTTGAGGTGGCCCAGGGACACAAGGACCGTGCCGTCGGCCGCCACCGTCGCGGAGTTGCCGTGGCTCCAGTCCTGGACCGACTCGTCGCGGTCGCATCCGCCCCAGATGGGATGCCCGGGCAGCGTAAAGTTGGAGTTCGGTGATGTGCGGTCCGCAGGTGAGATGTGGTCGAATATGTTCCAGACGATCTCGTTCTTCCCGGTCGCCGGGTCCCAGATTCCGATGGTGTCGCCCTCTTGCGGGGCCAGCGGGGCGCCGTAGCCGGGGCGCAGGACCGCGCGGGAGAGGTAAAGCACTCGCCCATCCGGCAGGATCTGCACTTCGTGGTGTATCGGGCCAAACGGGGCGCACTCGTCTTCCAGCCGGGCTACCTGGTTTCCAAGGGCGTCGATCTCCACGAGCCCACTGCCAGTTGTGCCCCCCCTGTGCCCGGCGATGTAGACGACGTTGCCGTTTTCGCTGCGGCGAGCCATCACCCATGGCTGCTCCCCGTCCGGTCCTTCGTAGTACCAGACTATGTTTCCCGCGCCGTCAATAGCTACGAGCCCGAGGAAGGACTCCTGCCTGAACTCCAGGAAGGTTAGCGGGTGGGTCGGGCGGCCGGAGACAACGGTGAAAGACGCCTCCTGGAGCCCTTCCGGCAGAGGGCCCGTCGTGAAGCGTCCTCCGGGGCCTTCAATGGTTGCGCCGCCCGTCCCGTAGCCCAGTACGCGGTACTCGTATTCGGTCTCAGCCCTCAGCCGAACGGCGTGGATATTGAAACGCGTTCCTTGCGAATCAACGGGCCTCGTCGTAAGCCGGTCGTCAAGCCCGGTCCAGTACTCCACGTAAACAAGCCCGGGACGGTCCAGTTCGCCGCTGATATTCGCGATGAGGTTGTTGCCCGGGTGGATGAAGGCCGTGGCCGAGAGCGGCAAGGGAGGTGGGCCTGGGGTGGGGGTTGGGGACGGGGAAGGTGCCGCAGTAACGGCACTGGACGGCGCCGGGGTTGGAGCGGCGGGTGGCGGGTCCCCGCATGCGACGAGGAGCAGGCCGATTGAGCATGCGATCATCAGCCGGAGCGGTCGCAAAGCCTCAACCGGGCTCATCGCAGGCGGGTCTCGCCGGCAATGGAGGCGGCGGGATACGCGCGGTAGCTGGTGCGGTAGGTGGGGCCTTCCATCGTCATCTTCCAGACTTCGGAGCCGTCCCTTCCCACCTCGGCCACTCTCCGCGGGACCGTGTCCATGTTCACGAGGGTGTTGCCGCTGGGCAGCCTGTAGGCGCCCCCGCGGAGCCGCCCGAACACATCCGGCGTTGCGCGGTACTCCCAGACTTTTGTCGCGCTCATATCGTAACTGTGCAGCGCCAGCTCGATCGCGCGCGTGTACTCTCCGCCTTCCTCGGCCGGCCTCGCCATGCCGTTGTCGTAGAGCAGGATGTTGCCGTTAGGCAGCTGCGATGCCGTGTGCTGATGGTAGAACCGGTCCTCTGGCTTCGGGAAATAGTAGTCGCTGTCCGGGCCACCTAGTTTCCACTCAATAGACTGGAAGTCCGGAGAGATCGAGATCACCTGGCTAATCGTTCTGAGCGAGACTATGTAATTTCCGCGCGGGCCGATTGAAATGGAGTTCGCCATCAGCCACCGCCTGGGGTCCCGGTCTCTGGTAAGGTAGTCCAGGTTTGACTGCGTGTCGGTGGAAAAATGGTCCCGCGCGTCCCAGAGCTTCCGGGTGGTGTGATTTGCCTGGTCCCATAGTCGAATGGAGTCGACCATGATGCGCGTGGGTATGGTGCCGCCGGGCGAGGCTGGTCCGGTGTAGGGCACAGCCTCATCGGCTAGATAAAGGACCTCGGTGTCCGACACGACTAACTGGTCGTGGTGCGCCCATTTGTCCACCTCGCTGTTCGAGAGCATGTCCACGATTTTCCCGTCGGGCGTGATCTCAACCATGCAGCACGTCTGGCCGATAAACTGAAGGTTGCCCAGCATATAGACGATGTTATGGTTTGGCTTCTGGCGGACCGCCAAGAGCTGAAGATAAGTTGGAGCAAAGGGGTTCGGAGGCGCGAAGTACCAGACGATTTTCGAATCTTCGTCAAGGAAGAGTATGTATGGCGTCTGGGCCTCGCCCAGGTCCATCATGACCAATTCTGACGTTGGGGCTCCTGAGGCGGTGATGTTTAGTGAGGAGAGGGCAGGAGGCAGCGGCCCGGTGGTGAACTGCCCGTCCGGGCCGTGAGACACTGAACCGTCGCTGCCCACCGCGACCGCCCTGTACGAATACGTCGTCGCTGCCCGCAGCCTGACCACCGGGAAATGGTGTGCAACCGCCGGGGACGAGGTGGCCGTGCGGAATGCGCCGGCGCCGGGGTTCTCGTACTCGATGTAGGCCGCGGCCGCCCGGTCCAGGTCCACCGTCACGTCGACAATCAGGGAGTTGCTTTCTCTGGGCCGGGCCGAGACTGCAAGGACTCTCGGAATGTCCTGTACCGCCGGGGTGGGCTCCAGGCTCACCGGCGTGGCCGGTGTTGGCGTTGAAGTGGCCGCCCGGTCACCGCAGCCAAGGACCGACCCGCAAGCCGCCAGGGCGATTGCCGTCATGGCGATGAATGTTGTGGCCCGCCGGCTATAGCTGAAATGAGAGTCATTAATCATTGATTTTACGTTAACCTTAATTCCCCCTGGGATCCGCCAAACCGCCAGTCCAGAGTATGCATCCGATCGATTCTTGCGACAATCCATGAATCTGGATTCACGAAATGAATCCAAATGACTGTCGACGTCGGTATATGGAGTGTACAGACGGTAATTTAGGGTGTCAACCGCGCAAAGTGTATCTGTCTTTGCTCAGTGATATTGTCAGAATGTAGTCCTCTCATGGACTGACATATTCACTGAGCAGTTACCTACTGACAATATCACTGAGCAAAGACAGTAGCGCCCGCGGCGATTGTCCGGCGAGCTCATACCGTGCTATAATGTCCCGGTTGTAACCCTTGCCAGCCTACTTTTTCGGAGATTTCATTGTCTTACGTAACCATTCGCGAAGGTGAAGACGGCGAGAGCCTGCTCCGGCGCTTCCAGACCTCCATGCAGCGGTCCGGCATCCTGAGGGAGCTCCGCAACAGGCGCTACTTCCGCTCCAAGGGCGAGCAGGAGCGGCTGGACCGCGCCCGCAGCCTCCGCAGGCTGCGCCGCCGCCGCAACAAGTAACAACCCTCGCGCCCCAGCCCTCCGGGGCGCGGCAATAGCCCCTTAACCAGCAACCGAGACAGCCCGACCGGACCACACCGGCAGGCGCTCGGTTTCTTGCTTTGTGAAGCGTGCCCACAGCCTTGTCTAACCGCCGGATAGACCGTTCGTTATAAACTAGAGGCAACCAGGCATACCCACTTCCCCGCGCCCCATGTTCTCCGCGGAGAGGCTTACAAGAGAGGATAATGCTATACTTCCCAAGGCGCTGGTGCGCCCACATGGCCGTTAGCGCCGTCGCACTCCTTGCCTTCGCCGCGTGCGATGACCCCGGCACGCCGCAGGATGCAACGCCTACCGCGCTCGCCGGAAGCAACGCAATTCCGGCGTCCCAATCGGAAGCCAGCCCATCCCCAACGGCCACCCTACCCAGCGCGGCCATGCCTTCGCCGACGCCAACCCTGACGGCAAACCCGACGGCCGTGGAGACGTCGCCAACCCCCACACCCTCCCTTACGCCCACCCGGACCGCGACGCCGTTCATCTTCATGGTCCTCACCCCGAACATAGTAACGCGCACGCCGACGCCCAGGACTGTTGCGACCGCAACTCCGTCGCGCGTCCCCACTGCCACTCGACCACCCACTTTCACGCCCACTCCACGGCCCACGCTCCAACCCACGCATACGCCCACTCCCCTGCCAGACGACGTATCCGCCACCAGCACAACAGCATTAATCCCTCCGGCGACACCTGTCGTCCCCTCCCCGACGCCGCCGCGAGAGCGGCTCCTCATCTCAGAGGTTTTCAGGCGCACCATCCCATCCGTAGTCCACATCCTTTCTCGCATTGAGGACTCGCCGCTGCACCCCGTCCGCGAGACCGTCGGCTCCGGCATCGTCATCAGCGAGCAGGGCTATATTCTGACTAACAACCACGTGGTGGAAGGGGCGACAAGGATCACGGTGACACTGCACGATGGCCGCATACAGGACGCAAGCATCGTAGGCGGAGGCCCCAAGACGGATACGGCCGTGCTTTACCTGGACAATGCAACCGGCCTGCAGCCGGCCGATTTGCTCGAAGATATGCACAGCGTTGAGATCGGCGAAGAGGTGGTCGCCATCGGCCACGCGCTGGGCTTCCCGGGGGGCCCACAATCACCTGAGGCATCATAAGCAACATGGGCCTCTCGATAGAGACCGACCCCGAGTTCCAGATCACCATCGTGGACCTGATTGCGCACCAGGCGCCGATAAACCCGGGCAACAGCGGCGGGCCGCTCGTGAACCTCTACGGGCAGGTCATCGGGATCAATACCGCCATCATCCAGAACAGCGGGCTGGGCTTTGCGATAAACATCGTGGACGCGCGCGATGTGGCGTCGCAGCTCATCGACAGGGGGGTAGTGGACCGCGGCTACCTGGGTATCCGGCCCATCAATCTCACGGCGGAGCGGATCAACACACTGGGCCTGAACCTGCCGCCTGAAGTGCGGGACGGGGTGCTCGTCGTTCTGGTGCACCCGGACTCCCCGGCCGCCCTCGCCGGTCTTACCGAAGGCGACGTGATCGTCCATCTCGGTGAGAAGCGTATCGCCAGCGCCGGCGACGTTTCGAAGTACCTGACCGCACACCTGGCAGGCGAGACCTTCGAGATGGTCTACTTCCGACTCGGCCAGCGCATCACCATCGCCACTACCCTCACGGAGCGCCCACCGGACGCTCCGTGAGGGCGGGCAGTGGGCAGTGAGCAGTCGGCCAATCCAGCAGCCAAAAGGCAGGTGTTGGGTGTTAGACCAGATGCTGCGTGGGCTCGCGCCAGGAAGAGCGCTCCGTACGCTGCAGGAACTCCGCGTGAAGGGTCTTGCTTGAGGCGATCAGGCCGTCGCCGTAGAGTGTCATTGGCTTGCCGTTGCGGTCCGTGATCACGCCGCCCGCCTCTCGCACCATCAGGATGCCCGCCACCATGTCCCACGGCGAGAGGCTGTGGTGGAAATAGAGGTCCGTCCTGCCGGATGCCGCATACGAGAGCCCGAGCGCGGAAGAGCCCATGATGCGCGAGGTCTGCATATTCGGCCAGAGGCCGCGCAGCAGATCCAGCGCCTTCGCGGCGCCCGGGCTATTGTAGCCCAGGTCCACGCCTATGACGCACTCCCTGAGGGCTGTCTTCTCGGACACCTTAACAGGGAGGCAGTTAAGGAATGCGCCCTCGCCCTTCTCCGCCTCGAACATGTCTTCCCTGACGGGGTCGTAGTTCACCCCCACCAGGATGTCGCCGTCCTTCGCCAGCCCTATGACGGTCGAGTAGAAGGGGATTCCCGCCGCGTAGTTGCGCGTCCCGTCCAGGGGGTCCACGATCCACGCGTACCCCTCGTCCGCCCGGATTTCTCCCGCAGACTCCTCCCCCACAAAGGTTATGTCCGGGTACTCAGCGCGGAGCGAGGAGAAGATAAGCTGCTCGACCTCAATGTCCACGTCCGTGACGATGTTCCCCGGGCCTTTGTAGCTGATCTCCTTTGAGCGGTTGAACCGGTCCAGCATCACCCTGCCCGCTTCGATCGCAACGGCGCGGGCGATCTCCGCCGCCGTCCTTCCGCTGGTGCCCCGAGTTATGTCCACCATTCTAGTTCGGGCCTTTCATCCGCATTTATGTCTATTGTACTGCCGGGCAGGCCGTCTAACAAATTCGCGCTAAACGGCGCCTCGCCTCCAATTGAGTGAAAGGGCCTTCTCTGGTAATATCGGTAACTGCTGGCGGTTGTCAGACGATTGTCAGCATTTTGTAAGGATTCCGTCACCAAAAGCCGTGTCTGCGACTGTATTGTTTGGCGGGTAGGCCGGGTGCGGTAGGCGGGAGGTGGAGCGGACACTGCTTTCCCATGTGTTTCGCATGGGTATTTTGGGTGTGCGCATGGATTTGCGTCGCTAACGGCGGAGATAGAATCGGACTGAAAGGTTCGGTAGGCCCAATGGTGTCAGAGACGCAGAATCAACCCCAGACCAGGTCCGCGGCCAAGTGGCTCGCTGTTTGGGGCGCGCTAATTACCGGCGCCGCGGGCATTGCCATGGCCGTCTATTCCGTGGTGATGGGAGAAGAGACGGGCGGCGGCGCGCTGCTGGCGGCGTCCGCGCTCGCCTTCGGGCTCCTGGCGGCCAACGTGGACAGGGTCCCGCGCCCCGGCACTAACGGCGTCGCTGCAGCCGCCCCCCAGAAGGTCGAAGCCCCCGCAGTCGAGGCCCGTGTCGCCGTGGGCACCGGCGTGCATTCCGCCGCGGCCGAGCAGGCCCAGCCCCAGGAGCAAAGGCCGGTAGCGCAGTTTGCCTTTCACGCCGGCACGCAAGAGCAGTCGGGCGGGATGAACGTATCCCACATCAACGGCATGCTCGTCATCCGCCCGAGGGACGCTTCCGGGGTCGCCGATCACGATATCGAGCCGATAACGGACCGCGAGCGTGAGGTGCTGGCGCTGGTCGCCGACGGCCTCTCCAACAAGGAGATCAGCGAGAAGCTCTTCATCTCCGAGCGCAAGGTCAAGAACCACCTCACCTCCACCATGGCAAAGCTCCGCGCATCGGACCGCACCCGCGCGGTCGTCAAGGCCATCCGCATGGGATGGCTTCAGATCTAGCAGTCGGCTGTCAGCAGTCAGCAGTCGGCCAGAACAACGGCCGGCGGGCGCCCTTCCTCCTCGCCCTCAGAGTGAGTCCTCCTCCCTTTCTTACCTCTCCCTTGACGGGAGACCCCGATGCATCGGGGCGATTCCATCGGGACGGGTGAGAGTGCCGGCTGTTGCGGCTGTCTGTATTGTTCCTCTCCCGGCTCTGCGGGAGAGGTGGTCCGGCTATGCGGACCGGTGAGGGCGGCTGTTCCTCCTCTCCCCGAGGGAGAGGCCTTTGGGTGCTTTGACCCAAAGGGTGAGGACCCCGGCTCCGTCCCCCTCCCCATCCGAACGTTGGGGCAGGTCCCCGTGCCTGCCCCGGCTGTTGGCTCGATGATCATCTCCTTAGGGCCGGTCCCCGCCCCTGGGCGGCCACGGGGAGCCGCCCGTACGGTCAGAGCCCAACCGCGGAATCCCCCCCCCAATCACCCTCTCTGTCCGCCAAAGCGCGGACATCTCCCCATCAAGGGGGAGAAAGAAATCCACCGCCAACCCCTCTGTCGCCCCCCCCACCTACCAGAGCGTCATGGACTCCAGGAATAGCTTTTTGAGGTCTTCCGCCGCTACCGGGCGCGGCGAGATCTTGATCACGCGGTGCTGCGGGAGGGTGCCTGCAACCAGCCTGTCCACGTCCTCAGGTCCGTAGCCCAGCGCCTTGAGCCCGTTCGGCATGTTGATCCGCCGGATGAGCTTGATGATAGCCTCCGCCAGCAGCTCGCCCGCATCCTCCGGCCCGGCGCCGCGTACGTCCGCGCCCATGAGCCTGGCGCAATTCAGGTGCTTCTCGGGGTCCGTGGGCGCGGTGAAGCGGAACACAGCCGGCGCGGTCATAATCACCGCCATGCCGTGAGGCACCATGGCGTGGTGCTGCGGGTACCCCTCCGGCTTGAATGTCTTGACGCCGCCCGCGATGGGGTAGGACATCCCGTGCGGCAGGTGGCAACCGGCGTTCCCGAAACCCACGCCCGCGAAGGTGGCCGCCAGCAGCATCTGCGCCCGCGCCTCGGCGTCCGTCGCGTCGTGCACCGCCCGCACCATATTCGCCGCCACCATCTCGATGGAGCGCACCGCCCACACGTCGCTGATGGGGTTAGACCCCTGGTAAGCCGGCCGCAGCACCGGGGATTCCGGGGCTGGCCGCTTCGTGAACGGCAGCGCGGTGTAAGACTCCAGCCCGTGCCCCAGCACGTCCAGCCCGCTGCACGCCACTACCAACGCCGGGAGCGTCTTCGTATTTTCCGGGTCCACAATGCCGATCGCCGGCCTCAGCGCCTTGTGCGCGATACCGGTCTTGGTCTTCATCTCCAGGAAGTCGAAGACCGCCACACCGGTGGTCTCGCTGCCCGTCCCGGTTGTCGTAGGTATCGCCGCCAGCGGCCGCACCGGCCCCGGCACCGGCCTGCCCTCCCCTATCGGCGCGTTCACGTACGCCAGAAAATCCGCGGGGTAGGTAGCGTACAGGTTGGCGGCCTTCGCCGTGTCCATGCTGGAGCCGCCGCCCACGCCCACGTAGCCGTCGAACTTGCCCTCGATGGAGGACCTGATCGCCTCCTTGAACGAAACGTCGGTCGGCTCCACGCTCACCCGGTCGAACAGCACGGCGTCGATCCCTTCCGCCGTCAGGGACTGCATCGTCACCGCCACAGGCTCCAGCCTCGCCAGCTTCGGGTCGGTGACGACCATCACTCGCTTTGCGCCCAGGCGCCGCATCTCGTATCCGACCTCCCGCGTGACGCCGGGGCCGTACTTGATGCTTGATGTGTCCATGGCGAACGCCGTCTCGAGCTTCATTGTTCCTCTAGCCTCACTGGGGAATTCGGGCAAAACAAAGCAGGGTCCATAGTAGGTACCCTGTGAAGGTGCGGCCCAACGGCAGGCTAGACTGAGCCGACGGAGAGACAGGTGACCGTGCGGAGAATGCCGTCTATGGTGTGGATCTCGCTCGTCACCAGGTCCCCCACGGAGTTCAGGTCCGGGGCGTTCACAACGGAAATGATGTCGTAAGGGCCGGTGACTGCGTCCACCGTGACCACCCCCTTCAGGGCGCGAAGCTCCTTCGCGACGGTCTTGGACTTCCCAACCGCGGTCTCGATAAGAATGTAAGCCTTGGTCGCCATCGCTCACACCTCCGGGGCTACATGGATAAGGGCTGAGTGCACGCCATTCTATGCCCGCGAATTACGAGTGTCAACCGCGGCCCGGCCCAGACCCGCCGCCGCTCTGGTCGCTTTCCGACGTTCGCAGCCACCCTGCGTTGAGCATGGCGCCCAGGACCTTCGCGTGCGACTGGGCCTCTTCGGCCCCCTTCATGTGAAAATCAGCCGAGCGCTTCCTGCCCTGGGAGGCAGCCTTCTCAGCCATGGACTCCAGCAGGGCCGCGCGCTCCTCAAAGCCGCGTATGGCCGCCCAGAGCGAGTGCTCCAGCCGCTCTCCCATCCCCTCCAGGAGGTAGTCCGCCGTGAACGAGTGGCCGACGTGACAGCGGTACCGGTTGAGCCCGTCTTTCTCCACGCGCGTAAGGGTGCCGCCGCAATCGGGGCAATCGGGGCTTGTGAGAGACCCCAGCTGAGAGACCTTCTCAATGTCAAAGGAGCCGTTCTCGGACATGTTGGCCTCCATCGACAGATACTCGGGCACATGGGGCGGCTCGGGGCTCTCCTCGGCAACGACCTTGATAATAATGTCGCCAATATCTGCCGTGGATGCCACATAGTCGGGCCGGACCCTGTCCACCGCGTTGCGGGGCATCTCGCTGAACAGCGCATCCTCCGGGTCCTGGGCGATAGTGACGCCGCCGCATTTGCGTATCGCCAGCAGGCCGGCGACGCCGTCATCCAGCATGCCGGAAAGGACACGCCGATGACGCGGGACCTGTTGTGGACGGCGGCCGAGTAGAAGAGGGGGTCTATCGCGGGACGGGTCCGGTTCTGAAGCGGCCCATCGGAGAGGTGCACGAGACCGTTTCTCAGGACCATGTGGCGGTCCGGCGGGGCCAAGTATATCCGCCCGTTCATGATGGGCTCGCGGTCACGCGCCATCTCCGCGTGTAGCCGGGTGCTGCGGTCAAACACGCGCCCCAGTGTGCCGGGCGAAGACCGGGAAACGTGGAGAACGACGAAAACCGCGGCGGCCAGGTTCCCGGGAAGGCGCTCGATGACCGATTTCACGGATTCGATGCCGCCCGCGGATGCGCCAATGACGACGATGTCGTGGCCCGGCATTAGTCCCCATTTCCGGTCAACGGCCAGTCCTGGCCTCCTCCGTCTGAGACCTGCCCCTTGAAAGGCCGCAGGGGAACCCCCGCCCTTGCGCGAGGAGTCCCCTTTATGCAATCAAGTGGGAGTCGTCTAGCGGAACCTGTCTCCGGGACCGGGCGTTAGAAGGTCTTCCTTCTGCGCCTCGATTGTCTCGGTATTGTCAGGCACCATGCCGATGTGGTGCCTGTACGCCAGCTCGCCGCCCAGCCATCCCGAGACAACAAGGGCAACGGCGCCGATGCCGTGCAGGGCGGTCACAATGTTGAACTCATCGCCCGCAATCGCGCCGTCGTCCCACTGCAGGTAGGCCGCCACGGCGCACAGCGCCACTATGCCCAGGTTCAGGACCATATGTATGGTGGCCTTGCTCCTGGCGCTCTTGCTCAAAGGCAGAGTGAAGTAGTCGATGAACCCCGGGATTGATTCGACGAGCGCCGTAACAATGGCCGCGATGCCCGTGTACATTGAGATGTCGTACCAGACCCTGTCGCCAGTGGAAAGGTAGATGATGTCCGACACGAGCGCCCATATAAACAGACCGACCGGGATGATCACCAGCATCGGGTGAAGCGGGTGTCCTCCAACGTGTGCATTGCTCCTCATGGCCCAACCTCCCAATCACATCAACTGCCGATAAGACCCGAAAGGGCACCCCCTGACAGGAGACCTGTAATTGCACAATACCCCCGCCGAAAAGGGCGGACATCACCCGATAAGATAAACGAGAACGACGAATTAGCTATATGGAGAATAATAACGTGGGCTGCGTGTGGCGTTCTGCGCGCGGTTAGCTTTCAGGATTTTCGGCCTGTTTTCTTCTCTCCGCTATTGTTTTGCGGAGAAGGCCGGCAAGGTTCCACGGGTCGAAGGGCTTGGGGATAAAGAGTGGTCCGGGGTTGCCGTAAAGGCGCCGAATCTCGCCGATGTCGCGTGCGGAGGTCGATACCCATACGGGCTTGTACGAGCCGTCCACTGCTGCTCTCAGCTCCCTGAGCCGTGAAAGCACTGCGCCGCCCATCCCATCCGGCAGCCCCAGGTCAAGCACAACGGCATCCACAGCGCCCCCGTCGATCGCGACCAGCGCGTCCGCGCCCGTCTCCGCCTGCTGCACGCTGAAGCCGGCCTCTCTCAGAATGCGGCTCACCAGTCGCGCGAGGTTCTTATCGCCCTCGACCACGAGCACGGTGGACTGCAGCGTTTCACGTGCCATAGGTCATCGCCGCCCCCACATCCTCAGCGCCGTCAGGTCCGATATGAGTGACAAAGACCCGCTTGTCCGATCCCCGTGAAACAACTCGATCTCACCTGGAGGTTGGCCGGAATCCACTCGGCGCCGGCCTTACCTCTCCCCATTTGCAGAATGACGTGAAAGGGTCCGGTGCTTTTGACAAGCTCCCTATCTTCCATCATCTCACAGGTGAGTGACTTTGCTGTGACTGTAATGCGCAATGCTGTGACGGTTAAATGCGGAGAGCTGCCGATTTTGCGTTGCAAAAAAGGACGTTGGCGTCAAGGGCGCACCATTTTGGCGGCGTTCTCGGGCTTCGGCATCCGGTAACCGATCTGCGACTCGTTGAAGATGTACCGCGGGTTGCGCCCCTCGTCGCCCAGCTTGCGCCGCAGGTGACGGGCCATCGAGCGGACGAGCTCGGTCTCTCCGGAGTACTCGGGGCCCCAGACCCTCTGGAGGATCTGCTCATACGTCAGCACCCTGCCGGCGTTCGTGGCAAACTCGTACAGCAGCTTGTACTCCATCGCAGACAGCGAGACGGGCTCGCCCTCAACGCTGACCAGGCGCTCTGCAAAATTGATCACCAGGCCGTTCAGCGTGAAGCTGCTCTGTCGCACCTCGCTCCTGGGTGAAGTGCTGTGACGGCGGAGAGCGGTCTCTATGCGCGCTACCAGCTCGGTGGGAGAGAACGGCTTGGTTATATAGTCGTCCCCTCCGGCGTTCAGCGCCTCAACGGTGTCCTTGTCGCTCGCTGTGAGGACTATGACGGGCACGTTGGAGAACTCCCGGATCTGCTTCACCAGCTCGATGCCGCTCGTCTCCGGGAACATCAGGTCCAGCAGGACGACGTCCGGCTCCTCGATCTCCACAAGCTTGGACGCCTCGCCGGGCATATTCGTCACGATGGCGTCGTAGCCCGCCTCCCCAAGGAACCGCCGGAGGAGCCTGAGCACCTGCCGGTCATCGTCCACTGCCAGTATCCTCTTCCGGTCTCCGGAGCGTATCACCTTCTGCACAGGGACCGGCTGGACTGCGGGCCTTTCCGGGGGAGCTTCGACCTCGCTGTGCGGCGGCGCCAGCACATTGTCCGGCACAACCGCAATGGGCACCGTGAAGCTGAATACAGCCCCTTTACCCGGTCCCGCGCTCTAACCCCAGATTCGGCCGCCGTGGGCCTCCACAATGCCCTTGCAGATGGCCAGCCCCAGACCAGTGCCCACGGGCTGGCGCTTGCCTTCCTCGTGTATCTGCGAGATCTTCCTGAACAGGAGCGCCTTCTTCTCCGGAGCAAAGCCGCGTCCGCTGTCCTTCACGCGTACTGTCACGTGGGTAGCGCTATCCTCCAGCTCAACGTGAATGGGCGCCGTGGTTGCGGAGAACTTGGCCGCATTATTCAAGAGGTTGTTCACGACCTGCCCTATTCGGCGGCGGTCTGCCTTGACCAGCGGGAGCTCATCCGAGGCGCGCAGCATGACGCGGAATGTCTTGCCGCTCTGCATGAAGGAGGCCAGGCTCTCTTCCAGCAGAGCGATGAGGTCCATGGGCTCGGGCGTGACCGAAAGCGCGCCGGCCTCGATGCTGCTCATGTCCAGCAGGTTATTGACGAGCTGGGTAAGGTGGTCCGCCTGCTCGTTAACAAGCTGGAACATGTCGCGCGTTTCCGGGTCGTCCTGAAGGTGCGCTCCGCCGAGCGCCCAGGACGCGGCCGCCTTGATGTTCGAAAGTGGAGACTTGAGCTCGTGGCTCACCATCGCCAGGAACTCGGCCCGGCTGCGGTCGCTCTCCTCAATGGCGGTGATGTCCTGCAGGACAACGATTGCGCCCGTGATCTCGCTGGCGAGAGAGTACTGGGGTTTGGAGTTGACCAGCACAGGGACTGTGCGACCGTCCGGGACCTGAAGGCGCATCTCCTCCACCCTGACCACCTCGCCGCCGCGCACCGAGCGGCTTCACGGTAGCTCTTCGTGCGCATAGAGAGAGCCGTCGGGCTTCACATACTGCGTCTCCCGCAGTATGTCCCGTTCACCGGCGTTCCATGAGGGGAACCCGAAGATGCTGTTGGCCTCGCGGTTAGCCAGGACCACCTTGCAGTCGCTGTCGAACACAATGACGCCAACAGGAGAGGCGTCTATTATTGTCTGCAGCCGTTGCTGTTCAGACCGGAAGGCATCCTCGGAGCGCTTCCGTTCGATAGAGGCAGCGAGAATGTTGGCTACGGACTCGAGGAAGTGAACGTCGTCCTCGGTGAATGCCCGTCGGGTGGAAGTGTGCGCCCCCAGGACGCCGAACGGCCTTTCATGGCCCTGGATGACGACGCTGAGCCCGCTCACAACATTGTGTTGCCGCAGAAGCGACGGCCCGCTGAACCGCTGCCCCGAACGGAGATCGTCAACAATGACAGGCCCTCGTGACAGGAGGGTGTAGCCGGCCTGCGAAGTCCTGTCCGCTCCGACGATCGCTTTCCCTTCCAGCCCCCCCTTCCAGCCGACCCCGGAGCGCAGGAGGAGGCCCTTGCCGTCCGGCTGGAGCTGGAGCACCTTCGCGTACTCCACCCCCAGCCCCTGGGCGAGAATCCTCACGGCGTCGCCCATGAGCTTGTCCAGGTCGCTGCATTCTATTGCGATTGCGCCGAGCCTGGCCACCAGCGCCTGCTGGCGCTCCCTGTCGCGGACCCGCTGCTCCACCGCCTGGCGCTCGGTCACATCCATGCATACGCCCGCCAGGCCGGCCGCCTTGCCGTCTGCGGCGCCGACCACCTGGCCTCGCCCCTCAAGCCACCGGACTTCCCCGCCGGGCGTCCTGATCCTGTACTGGGTGTGGTAGTCCTCGCCCGTCCTGACCGCCCTGTTTATGTCCTCCAGGACATGCTTTCTATCGTCCTCCACTACGCCCTGGAGAAAGGACTCGAAGGTGCCGTTGAATGAGCCGGGGGCGAGGAAGTGGATCTCCTCCATATTCTCGGACGCCGCGGACGGCGCCGTCCGCGGCGTCCCAGTCCCACGCCCCCACCCTCGCGGATACAAGGGAGAGTCGAAGCCGCTCGTTTTCGCCGACGGTATTCTGCTGGTCAAGCTGCGAGGGCGGTGGAACGGCGGGTTTTGAGCCCCTTACCGCTTCGGGCTTCGGAGTTTCCATGGCTGTCTATCGTGGCCCTTAGTTTTTCTGACCCAACATAATCCATAAACCTTAAGCCGCCACATCCTATCCGGCAACTACCGTTCGAGTAATCGGGCTAATCCATCCGGACTAGTCCATTCGAAAAATAGTCACCGCGCCGCCTGTATATACCTGGGTTGCCCCGACCATCGATGTAAACTTCTCCACCCCTGCCCTGGGATAGTACAGCCGCTCAAGCTCGCCGACGTAGACGTACTTCACGCCGTACTGCTCGATGAGGGAAAGTGCCTCGTCCGCGCTGGCGGTCGAATAGATGCGGTTAACGTCGGCTATTCGGTCGTTCACCGCCCAGCGGTACCCCCAGCGCTGCTGCTCCTGGTGCCAGCCCCAACCCACTATGCTCGGCAGACCGGTGTACACGGATATGCGCCCACCCCACCTGTAGTTCGGCGTAACCCCCTCCAGCACTATCGGGGAGCCCTCCACGTTGCGCTTCAGCCAGCGGATGCCGTCGTAATCGGCCCCCAGGTCTATAGGCCCGTGCTCGTCCATGTACGTCGAGACCTGCATGTAAGCCGCGCCGTTGAGGGTCAGCGGCGTCTGCTCAAAGCGCACGCGGAGCCGCGCCTGGGTGCCGAGGACGGTATAGACCGACGCGCTGAGAATGAGGACGGCCAGGAAAGCCGCCCACGCCTTCCGCGCCATGCTGAGCCTCCGCAGCTGCGCCCTGCGGCCGCTCGCGATATGCCACAGGAAATACGCGGCGGAAAGCGCCAGCAGCGTCCACACCTGCAGGTAGAACTTGAAGATGCTGTTCATGCGGTCGATGTCGCCTTCCAGCCGCACCACGTCCAGCCCGCCGGCGATGCACAGCGCCAGAAGAGCCATCGTGGCCGCGTACACTACCTGCGGAGAGTCCGGCCGCCACGACCTCAGAAACGCGAGGGCTCCCAGTGCGACGGTTCCCCCCAGCGCGACTATAAACGGGATGGTGCTGCCCAGCCACCGGGTGGAGAGGAAGTACGCCAGCGCTACAACCGCGACCAGCCCCGCGATGAGGAGCGCCCTTCGCAGCGCGCCTATGGTGCGGCGCTCCTGTTCGGGGACGGCCCCGCCTGCCCCAACAGCAGAAGCCCTCGAAATCCTCGAGCGCACCCTGCGCCATGCCGCGCCGGACCAGCCGCCGGAGTTGGCGAGGAAGAAAGACCCGATGATGAAGACAAAAAGGCCGGTGATCGCCAGGAATTGCCAGATCACGGTCTGGTTTGTCGTCTTCTCCACGCTGGTGAAGAAGGTCTCGAATGAGTCGTGGTACGGCTTGAACGCCAGGTAGCCGATTATGACGATCGCCGCCGCCTTGACGGTTCCCTCAACAATCCCCACCAGGCTGAGCCCACCGCGCCGGAAGTATGCCGCCAGGTAGACCGCCGCCACGGCGATGATCGTGTACGCGGGGAAGTCCCACGTGTTGATCAGGCGCAAAGAGCCCACGGTGACGGCCAGAACGACAATCGCTCCCCATTCGCGCGCGCCTTTCAGCAGCCCTGCCCTCTTCCCCGTGCCGGTCTCCCGCCCGCGCGCCGCGCCGCCCATTACGAGCGCGAGCGCGAGCCCAAGGGCGAGCAGCGTGAAAGGCATCGCGATCAGGTGCGCGTGCAGGTCCGCGAACAGGAAGGTGAAGAACGGGAACTCCGTGATCTCGAACCCCGGCGGGTCCGGCGGCATCAAGCGGCTGGAGCGCCAGAAGTCGAACGTCCCGAACGGGGCGTTTAACACAACCGCGCGCCAAAGCCCCTGCCCCACCTGTATCGCGCCGTCCAGGTTGCCGAGCACGACGACGAACGCGCCGCCCGCCAGCCCGGCCAGGATGGGACCGCGGGACGGCAGTCGGCGGTCGGCAGTCGGCAGTCGGTTAGCAGCCGGGGAGGCAGCAGCCGAAGACCCCCATCTTGTATTCTTCCCCCGTGGGGGGAAGAGAAGACCATGGGCCCCTGCGGGGCCGGGTTCGGGGCCAGAATCGGGGCCAGGAATGGAATCGCCCGCCGGCTCTTCCCGGCTTCCCTCTCCCCCTTCGGGGGAGATATACAGAGAGGGGGTCCCCGGCTGTTCTGCCTGGCCGACTGCCGACTGCCGACTGCCGACTGCCATATTGTACACAACGCTGAACGCGCCGCCGAATGTCATCGCGAACAGCAGCGGCACCGCCAGGTTGAACGCTATCGCCGTGTCTATCCCCGCCAGGTGGACGAGCGACGCGACGATGAACTGGCCCCAGTAGTAGTAGTTGATGTACCCGCCGCCGAACCACGGGTCGTACGGGGGCATATAGGAGGACTTCAGCACCGCGTTCAGGTACGCCATGTCCATGGGCTTCTCGCCCCCCAGGTGAGAGTGCCACAGGTCCGGATTGGCCATGCGCACGAGAAGGAACGCCATGAACGCCAGAAGGAATATGACCTCGGACACGGCGAAGACCGCCAGCCGCCCGCGCAGCGCCTCCGCGATCTGCCGCCGCCGCGCCACGATGAGCGCGAGCGACACCGCCGCCAGCGCCGCGATGCCGATGCCGACGGACCCCCGCGAGAATGCCATGATCCTGAGGCTTGAGAGTAACCACGCGACGTAGCAGGCGATTAGCAGCCCCATGACCTTTGCGAACAGGTACCCCCTGTCCGGCAGCGCCCTGAACATGACGATTGCGAGCGGCAGCGCCGCCAGCGCAATCAGCTCTATCGCCAGCAGCCAGGCGACCACGGGCATGCGGCTTGCCCAGCTATTCTCGTGGATGATGTCCGTCCAGGTGCCGCCGGCCTGCTGCGCCGCCGCATCCTCCGCGGAGTAGACCAGCCCCACGGCGGCCGTTGACGGCGCGGCCGCGCCGCCCGCCGCGGCGCGCTCAGTGATGCGGCGGTTGATCGTCTCCGCGTCCAGCCGCCCAACGTTCGCGAAGACCATCCCCTTGGGGTGGTCGTACACGGAAAAGCTCTCGTCCGCGTAGCCCAGGTCCCACTTGAGCCCCGCGGGCATGTACGCCTCGATGCCCTCCGGCGCGGGCAGTCGCGGACGGTCGAACGTGTCGTCGACGAACGTCACGCCGGCGAGCGAGGAGTACGCAGTCTCGGCGTTCACCAGCTCGTAGCCGATGGCGCCGGAGAAGAGCAGCTCGTAGTATGCCCGGCTGAATGGATAGCGCTCGTCCAGCCGCGACACGGTCCCGTACAGGCGGTTGCTGAAGAAGGCCACGTAGTCCGCGCCGGCCAGCCGCTCGGACATCAGCCGCACCTTGTCGGACCGGTCGTCCTCGTACATGGGCATGTCGCCCATGCGGAACCGCCCCATATCCGGCAGCCCCTCCTCCCAGTGCTCCATGAGGATGACTGAGCCCGCGGTCGCGTTGGCGTTCAGCCACTGCGACGTGCGGACGGCGGTATGAGGCTGCTGGTATATGGATGCGTATGCGACGGCATAGAAAGCCGTGAAGGCTACGATTGCGGCGATCGCCGCGAGTGCGGCGAAGCGCACGACTCGCGTGCGACCTCGCAGGCCGTCCCACGCCGCGACGGCCATGCGCGCCCCGAACAGGATGAGCACGGGCGATATCGGCAGCAGGTACCGCAGGAACTTGACCTCGAAGCCGCCGACGATCAGGAAGTACGGGACCACCCACGCCAGCAGGAGCGCGTCCCCGCGCGATTCGCGTGACCGCACCGGCACCGTGGCCAGCAGCGCCGCGAAGGCGATGGCGGACGCAATGACGATGGCCACGATGCTGAAGGAGAAGGTGAGGACGAGCGCCGGTACTATCCAGCCTGCGGCGATGTAGGCGATACCGAAGACAATGCGCATCCCGCGCATCGCCGCGTAGACCAGGCCGCCCCACACGAGCGCGCCGAGCGGCCATCCCAGGCCGAACGCGGCAAGCTGGCCGATGTGGTAGAAGTACGCAGGCGTGTCGATGTACTGCCGGGTGTACGGGTAGTCGCGTATCCGGCGCACCATCTCGGCCTGCTCGCCGAAGTCCGCAAGGAATCGGCGGAAGTCGATCAGAGCGTAAGGCTCAGCGATGGCGAAAACAGCAAGCGCCACTGCCCCGCCGGCGACGAGCCCGGTTATCGCTCGTCTCATCCGCGTGGCGGAGTCCACGGTCCGCTCTACGTTGCCGAGGGCGTTGAAGGCATAGAGGATATGGGCCATGAGGAACGCGAGCACGATCGGCGCCTGGCTGACCTTCGTCGCAAGGCCGATGCCTAGGCACGCCGCGGCGAGAAGCGAGTCGCGCAGACGCCCCTCGCGGGCAAACCGGAACATGAAGTAGAGGGCCGCGATGGTGAAGAGGCCGAGTATCGTATCGACGGCGTAGAAGTGGCTGAGCTGGATATGAAGGACAGCAAAGGAGACCAGCATCGCCGCCAGCAGCCCTTCCCTGCGCCCGTACATCCTGGCGCCGAGGAAGAATGCAAGGACCACGGTGCCCAGGTCCGCAGTGGCGGAGAGGACGCGGCCCGCCGTGCGGAGGTCGTGGAGCGGTTCGCCGTCGAGCCACTGGTAGGTGACCTGGACGAATTTCAGCAGGTATAGCGGGAAGCTGCCGTACGGGAACCATCTGGGGTTCCACGGGCTCTCTTCGGCGCCGAAGAAGGTCCCCGGGGAAGGGTAGCCGAGCTCGCCCACCTTGCCCAGGATCGCGCGCTCGTCCGGGTGCGGGGTATAGCCGTAGCCGTCGTCCCATCCGTGGCCGTAGTAGCGCAGTCCTGCGCCCACCGCGACGGTGGCGGCCATCGCCAGCACAAGCAGCACCCTCGCGCTGAGCAGCGCGCCGAGTATCCCGTTGCGATTCCGCGTCGAAACAGCACGGGGAGAGAGCGGCGAGGAAACGTCCATATACGGACAATTCTATCCGGGCACGGAAGACGGGGCAACGTTAGCGCGGGATGGGGACTCGAACGAGTCTAATCGAGGTGTCACCGGACGCCCATGGGGTGGGGCGGATGGGAGCGCTGAAAGCGCGGGCTATCTAAGCCCAGGGCGTAGTGCCGAAGGCTTTGCGAAGGCACGCAGCCCTGGGCACCGGACCGAATAGATTTAGAGCCCTGAAGGGGCGAAATAGTCTCTGGCCAGCCAAAAGACTACTTCCCCTGAGAACCCTCTTGCACCACAGAAAGGACCGGGTTAGGCCACCATCACCCACCCGCTGGCTGCGCGCCCGCGCCCTCCGACGCCCTCTCGGGACGCGGGTTCGCCTCGCCCGGCGCGTAGCCCTGGAAGTAGTCCGTCACGATGTTCCAGCGCCGCACGCCCGCTCCCCGGAGCGTCGCCAGCGTCGAGAGGACCATCGCGTCCGGGCCGGCCACGTAGACCTTGCGCCCCGAAAGGTCCGGGACCTCTTCGCGCAGCATCGCGGCGGTAATCCGCCCCGCCCTCGTGTGCGGCGCCTGCACTCCCTCGGCACGCGTCATGACATACACGGTCCGTACCCCTTTCGCCCGCGCACGCTCAAGCACATCGCGGCACGCAATGTCCTCCGGGCAGCGGTTCACGTACAGCAGCACGATGTCCCGCTTCTCGCCGGTGTCAAACATATGCCTTACCATTGCGGCGAACGGCGCGATGCCGACGCCCCCCGCGATGAACGCCAGAGGCTTGCGGACATCGCGCGGCATCGTGAAGTCGCCGGTCAGGTGGAACGCCGTCATCGTGTCCCCGGGCACAGCCGCGACCATCGCGCGCTTGTAGGAGCTGCACGGCTCAGGCGCCTTCACGAGCACTGAGATGCGGTCCTCCGTGGGCGAGGAGGCTATTGTGAAGTACCGCCGCGTGCCCCGGCTGTCCGCGCCGGAGTGCGGCACTATCCACTCCATGTACTGACCGGGAGTGAACATGAATCCCGCCGGCTTCCCGAAGTCGAAGATGTACGTGTCTGGTGTGACCTTGCGCTTCTCCGTCAGCATCAGCTCGAAGCGGAACTTCGGACGCAAGACGTAGCCAAGAATGTTGCCCAGGCACAGCGCTGCCTCGGGCGAGATGTACGGCCCGCCCAACCCGGTCTGCGGGAAGGCGAAGAGGGCCGCGACGAACACCGTGTACACCAGCCTGCGGAGGCTTGTCGCGGGCAGCGCGGAGGGCTCGGTGAGCATGACGAGCGCGAAGAAGAGCGCCGCGGTGTGCTGCAGGTTGAAGCGGACGTTGGGCCACACGAACTCCATCGAGTCGTTAATGAAGTACGAAGATACCGCCACAATCCCCAGGAAGACCGGAAGGAATACGTAGACGATGCTGTTCCGGCGCAGCTTGCGCAGGAGCAGCAGCCCGCCGACCGCGACGACCGGCAGCATCGTGGCTGACCCCACCCACCACGTCGCGTGGTAGGAGGTCGCCAGCAGCGCCACGGCCAGCACGCCGGCGGCCGCGGGGTTGAACATGTGCTGCCTGTCCACCGTTACAAAGTACTTCGAAAGGACCGCCAGGGCAGTCGCCCCCGCCAGGAACCAGGCATTCTCCGGGAAGTCGACGGGCACGATCAGGACAAGGATAAGGGCGGTGATCGGGTTGGAGTCCCAACCAGTGTCCGCCTTGAGGATACGCGCCACCAGCTTGTTCAGCGCGTAGCCGACGCCGCAGGCGATTGCGACGTTCGCCAGCAGGTCCACCGGCTCATAGTCCAGTAGCCCGAGCGCGCTCGCAATCACAGCCCAGCCGGCGATCGCCGCAAGGTAGTAGAGCATGAGCCGGTAGAGCGTTACCCTGTTCAGCAGGTTGTCGACTATGGCCATTAGTTACTCGCTGACGTACTGTTCAAAGCCGGAAGTCGCGTATGTGACGCGACGGTTCGTGACCATGAACGCATCGAACCCCGGCAACAACTCGATGAAGTAGATCCCCTTGCGCCCCATCGCGCACGCCGCGGTCGCGAAGCGGTCCGCCTCGTACACGTCCGGGCCGATAACCCTGATGCTCGCAATCTCCGCCGCGGGCCTCTGGTTGACAGGGTCGTAGATGTGCCCTCCTCTCGCGTACGTACCCGATGTCGCAATGCCCCTATCTTCCAGCGCCACAATCTTCGCCACGCAGGCGGTATCGAAGGGGTTCCGGATTCCTACGCGCCATTTTTCACCCCCTGCGTCGTGCCCGGACACCTCAATGTCGCCGCCAATCTCTACGTAGAAGTTGCGCATCCCGCGCCGCCTCAGCAGCCGCGCCGCCTCGGAGATCGCGAGGCCTTTTACGAGGCCGGAGGGGTCCAGCTTGTCTCCCTGGCGCATGTCGAAATAGCCTTTGGTCTCCAGCGTGGTCTTTTCGCACAACTCCAGGGCGTTGCGCACCTCGCCGCAGCACTGGGCGCGAGCCATCTCACCACGGTTCAGCCGCGATATTTCGCTATCCGGCTTGTAGGTGCTGAAGACCCTGTCTACGTGCGTGAAGTAGGCCATAACGGCCTCGAAGTCCGCCGGGCGGCCGGCGCCGTCGACAATCTCCATCGCAACCGGCATGCCCATGACCGTCCCCTCGTATCTCATGCGCCCTTTGCCCTCGCGAGGACGCCGTTAAGAGCGTACAGGAATGAACAGCAGGTGACGGACGCGCCGGAGATGATCTTCACCTTGGCGGCCTGGTTCTTGAGTACCTGCGCGCGCAATCGCGGCGCGGCCTTCTGGTTGATGCCGAGTGAGGTGGGGTTGCCGTCCGGGTAGCTCAGGAAGCGCACATCGGCGATGTTGCCGTTCGCAATTACTACCTCAATCTGCACGATGCCGTAGTGGGCGTCCACCTCCTTGCTCTGGTAGACGCCGTCGATGTACGGCCCCGGCGTGGCGTTCGGCACGGGCGTCGTGGTCGGGAAGGGCGTGCGCGTGGGCGCGGGGATAGTCGGCACGGCAGTCGGCAGCTTGCTGACGTACGCAGTGGGCTCGGCCGTAACGTCCGGAATGACGACCGGCGTGGGAGTGGTGACGACGACGATCGGCGTGAAAGAGGGCGGCTCGGCCGCTGTGGAGGGCGTCGGAGACAGGGGGCCCACATCCGCGAATTCCGGCGGGGCCTCGTTGCCGCTACCCAGTCTGGTCACCAGGACCGCGGCGAAGAAAGCGGACAGCACGAAGGTGAGCTGCATGTATTTGCGCATGGCCCCATGCTACGGCCACAGCCATCAATGGGCCGCAAGCAGACACACCCGGCGCGTGAAGAAGCCGTGAAGAACACGAAGCAGGGGCCGATAAGCGGCCCCTGCTCATTAGAAGATTACTGCCCGGTTTCGAGGTTCACTTCTTCGCCGACAGGCGCTCCTTGTTGCGCTTGCCGTACTCCTGGGCCTGGCCCACGATGTCCACGCCGACAGTCTCGCTCCACGCGGCCAGGAGCTGGTTGGCGATGGGGCCGGGCTTGCCGGCGCCGATCTTGCGCTTGTCCACGTAGCTGATCGGCAGTACGCACCAGGTGGTGCTGGCGAAGAAGACCTCGTCGGCGGTGTAAACGTCGTACGGCTGCAGCTTCTCCTCGGTCACGGGGATATTGAGCTGCTTGGCCAGGTCGTAGACCATGCCGCGCGAGACCCCCTGCAGTATGCTGCGGTCGTCCGCGTTCTTGATGACGCCGTCCTTGACGATAAGGACGTTGTAGCCGGAGCCCTCCGCAATGTCGCCGTTCTCGTCACGCAGGATGGGCAGCGCGCCGGGGTCGAGGTCGTTCGCCTCCATCTCGGCGATGTTGAAGTTCATCCGGCTGTAGTGCTTGATCTTGGGGTCGAGCGCGTCCGGGTGGTACGCCTGCTGCTTCGTAATCACGGCGTGCATGCCTGTGTCGAACGACCAGTAGAAGTTCTCGAAGTCCAGCGGCGCGATGCGGATGAGCACCGTGGGGTCCTTCGCCATCCATGAGCGGCGGCCCTTGCCGCGCGTCACAGTCTGGTGGATGTTGAAGTCGCCGACCTCCTTGAGGTTCGGCATGTTGCGCTCGACGGCCTCCTCGCTCAGTCGGACCATCTCCTCCGGGGTTATGGCGCACTCGATGCGGGTGAACTTCATCGACCTGTACAGCCGATCGATGTGCTCGGCCATTCGGAAGCTCTTGCCGTTGAATGTGCGGACGACCTCGAACACGGCGTCGCCGAGAAAGAAGCCGCGGTCGGACGGCTCGATGCGGACCTCGCTGAGGGGCATCCACTTGCCGTTCAAGTATGCGGTGAAATTAGCCATGGGACTGAACTCCTTCAGTGCTTTGGACTGTAACTGTTCGTTTGACTCACCAGAGCCTTGGGATGGCCTTCGGGCCATCCCCTGACCCCTTCCTGCCTTCGGCGGAAGGGGAAATAATCTAGGAGAGAATCTGGGGCTCCGCCCCAGACCCCGGCAAGGGGCTATCGCCCCTTTGCAATCCCCAAAATCAACAGCGCTTCGCCCCGTACCCCACTGAGGGCTGCGCCCTCAGACTCCCTTCGGGCCTATGGCCGGAACAGATGGCCCGATGGCGCCATGCCGCGCCTTCGGTTCGGCCTCGGAACCCCTTCCCTCCCAGGGAAGGGGCAGGGGTTAGGTGGATCCAGGGCTGTTACCGCACCCCGAACCCTGTTGGGGGAATCGGGAGGCAGGGGTTAGGTGGCTGCTGTTTCCCTCCTCTCCCCGAGGAGACCTTTGCATAACCCGAGGTAGAGGCGATAATCATACCTGTGCGAGGAAAATATAGCAAAATGGAGTGAGCCATGCACCGCAATATGGGAAACCCGTCCATGATCGAAGCGTTCCT
>VGZY01000045.1 GCA_016872355.1 SAR202 cluster bacterium
CCCCTCCAGAACAAGGTTCAGTATCTGTGCTCTCTTCGCTTCTCGCTCGGTCAAATGTAGTCCTCTCATGGACTGACATATTCACTGAGCAGTTACCTACTGACAATATCACTGAGCAAAGACACACCTCCTCTGTAGTTATTGTAACCTGCCCCCTTACCCCCTATACTACCCGCGAAATATTCGTGGAGGAGCAACTGTGGTGTCGAAACCTGTGAACATCCCCGGAATTGCGACCGTAAAGGCGACTGAGATCGCGCCGCCGCCTACGTGGGCGCT
The DNA here is from genome assembly GCA_016872355.1 of SAR202 cluster bacterium. Classification (NCBI taxonomy): domain Bacteria; kingdom Bacillati; phylum Chloroflexota; class Dehalococcoidia; species SAR202 cluster bacterium. The sequence goes on from VGZY01000045.1 coordinate 280, forward strand.
TCTGGAGCGGAAGCTCATGAGCCTTATGGAGCAGGCCGCGTACCTCGTCATCGAGAAGTACACGGAGAAGGGCGGAGTGCCGTACTACGCCGACGACGTGGACGACCTGTACGAGCTGTTCTTCAACTGGAGCCTGTTCTACGCCATCGGCGGGGACGAGAAGATTTACGACCTGGCCCTCCAGGAATGGAACGCCGTCACCCGCTACTGCGACGACCGGAATGAGCCGGACACCGGCAAGCGGCACATCCGCAAGAAGACGACTCCGGTCACCAAGCAGATCCACAACGAGTACTACAACAAGAACGCCGTCCTGTACACGAAGACCAAGGCCAGCGGGGCCGAGTGGCACCACATGTCGGAGGGCAACCAGGCATTCTACAACCTCGGCCTGGGAGACCCGACGATCTCAGAGAACGTGCGCAGGGCCAAACGCTTCGCCGCGATGTACATGGATGAGGACCCAGAGGCGCCTAACTACGACCCGAAATACAAGCTCATCAAGTCTCCCATGCAGAGCAGCCAGGGCCCGTACTGGGAGGCCAACCTGGAGCAGGTGAAGGCGTTCCTACACGGCGGCAAGGGCGAGGGAGCGGAGTGGAAGCCCAAGCCAATGGGCACCCGCGCGTCGCTCTACGGCGCGGTCAAGGACCTGGAGATGGGCTGGTGGGACAACCCCAGGCGGGCGAAGGAGGTCATCGACCTCTTCAACAAGGTCGTCATGATGGGCGATTCGCCGAACAACCTCACGGTGACTTCGCTCCTTTCCACCGCGTACCTGTACACGGGCGACAACCGCTACAAGCAGTGGGTGCTGGACTACGTGCAGGTCTGGATGGACCGCATCAAGCAGAACAAGGGCATCATCCCGGACAACGTGGGCCTGACCGGCAAGATCGGCGAGTACCGCGAGGGCGTCTGGTGGGGCTCGCTCTACGGCTGGAACCACTACCAGGGTTTCAACGTGATCTTCCACGGCATCAGCTGCGCGGCGGAGAACGCAGTCATGCTCTCCGGCGACTACGGCTACCTTGAGCTGCTGCGCTCTCAGATCAAGGTGATGCTGGACGCGGGCATCAAGAAGGACGGCCAGCTCCTTGTGCCGTGGCGCTACGGCAAGGACGGATGGGACCTGAAGGGCGACCGCGATCTCAGCCAGGTGGGCCCCACGCCGTACCGCATGCAGGAACTCGCGCACCTGTACCACGCCTCGATGTCGCCCCAGGACTACGAGCTGATCGACTACGTTCGCTCCAACGACAAAATGCGTGACTGGAACGATGTTGGCGATATCCCACACGAGAAGAACTATGGCGAGACCGAGCTGGCGCGCTTCAACTACTATGACGGCAAGAACCCGGACTGGCCCGTGAAGATCCTGTCCCAGGACTACCACGAGGCGCTGAAGGGCTACGACAAGGCGCTCAACGACAACCGCTCTGTGGACGAGCTGATCGCTGCTAACTACGCGCCGCAGATGGTCGTCTTCACCAAGGGCCTGACGCAGGTCACGATGGGCTCGCCGCAGACGGTCTACAACGGCGGTATCCTGCGCGCGCAGGTGCGTTATTTCGATGCGGACAAGTCGCGGCCCGGTCTGCCCTCGGACGTGTCCGCCTTTGTTGACGAGCTCAAGCCGGACAGGACCGGAATCCAGCTCGTCAACCTGAGCCGGGGCGAGACGCGCAACGTCATTGTGCAGGCCGGCGCTTTCGGCGAGCACAGCTTCACCGAGGTCCGTGTCCGAGAGAAGGGCAAGGACGGCGTCACGGCCTTCCCGGTCCACGGTAAGTATTTCCAGGTGCAGCTGCCGCCTTCCACGAGCATCCGCGTGGAGGCCGGCATGAAGCGCTTCTGCAATACACCGTCGTTCGCGTTCCCGTGGCATGGGGAGAAAATCCCGGTGCCGTTCCAGTAGTGGGGCAGTGGGCAGTCAGCAGTGGGCAGTCGGCCAATCCAAAAACCGGGAAATACCAATACCGAAACGAAGGAGTATCTATGCGGAGCACTGGGTCCAAGAATGCGAAGTACAAAGTTGCGGTCATAGGTTGCGGGAGCCATGGCACGCGGCTGGCGCGGGCGTTCGACCTCAATCCGCTCACCGAGGTTGTGGTCGGAGTGAACCGCGGCCAGGAGGGGCTGGACCTCTTCTGCAAGCGCTTCAACGCGCGCGGGTACAACGACTACAAGGAGATGCTCAAGAAAGAGAAGTTCGACATCGCGCTTCTCGGCCTGCCGGTGAACATCAACGCCGAGGTCGTAGTCGCCTGCGCGAATAAGCCCGGCGTCAAGGGAATCATGAGCGAGAAGCCGGTCGCCGTCAGCCTGGCGGAGGCCGACGCGGCCGTGCAGGCCTGCGAAAAGGCCGGCATCCCTTGGAGCGCAGGCGACATGTTCCGCAACTCCCCGGAGATATGGTCGGCCCGCCGCCTGGTGGAAGCGGGAGAGATCGGCGAGATTGAGACGATCAACGTCTACGGCGCGGGCGGCAACCAGATGTCAGGGCAGGGGTGTCGCCAGCTCACAGAGCTCTTCATGTTCGCCAAGGACGCTGAGCTGGACTGGGCCGTCGGCTCAGTCGGCGGCGACCCGGCGGACAGGGAGATCGGCCGCATCGACCAGTGGAGCGACAACGACCAGGACATCCAGTTCGGGTTCGTACAGTTCAAGAACGGGCCCACGGCCCATATCCACAAGAACACCGTCATCAAGGACGGCGTAGAGGTCATCGGCACCAAGGGCTCCATTTACATTAACCAGAACCGCGTCGGCGGCGTCTGGCACGCGGAGGGACGCAAGACCCAGATGGCCGGGAGCTTCTTCCCGTACCCTGACACCGCTAACGTATCCCTTTTGACCAACTACGACTCGGAAGGGTGGGAGGTCCAGCGTACCCGCCTGACCGAGAGCGTGGACGCTTTTGTCGAGTCCGTGGACAAGGGCGTCCCGTCGAAGTGCAGCGGGAACGACCTTCGCAAGGCGCTGGAACTGGCCATCGGCATCCGCGAGTCGCACCGCCGCGGCATCACTCCCGTGAAGTTCCCGCTGGAGGATCGCAGCCTCAAGATTATACCTTCGGCGCGCCGCATGGTCGGGCGCCGCATCTCGGAGAGCACAGACTCATTCCTCAAGAGCATTAAGAACCATAAGAAGGAAGTCGTCGCCAAATAGCCATCGGTTAATGAAGGCACCACCATATCTCTGAAAGGAGAGCACCTATGCGGAGCACCAGGCCCAAGAATGCGAAGTACAGGGTTGCCGTTATCGGTTGCGGGAGCCATGGCACGCGGCTGGCGCGCGCGTTCGACCTGAACCCGCTGACTGAGGTTGTGGCCGGTGTTAACCGGGGGCAGGACGGGTTGGACCTGTTCTGCAAGCGCTTCAACGCGCGCGGGTACAACGACTACCGCGAGATGCTCAAGAAAGAGAGATTCGACATCGCCCTTCTGGGACTGCCGGTGAACGTTAACGCCGAGGTGGTCGTCGCCTGCGCGGAGTACGGCGTAAAGGGAATCTTCTCAGAAAAGCCCATCGCGCTGTCCCTTGCCGAGGCTGACGCCGCCGTCGAGGCTTGCGCGAAGCGCGGCATCCCCTGGGGCGCTGGCGATATGTTCCGCAACGACCCCGAAATCTGGACCGCCAAACGGCTGGTGGACTCCGGGGACATCGGCGAGATTGAGTCGATCAACGTCTACGGCGCCGGCGGCAACCAGATGTCCGGCCAGGGCTGCCGCCAGATGAGCGAGCTCCTGCTCTTCGCCGGCGACGGGCCGGTCGACTGGGTCCTGGGCGAGACCGGCGGCGACCCGGCGGACCGCGAGCTTGGCCGCGTGGACGAGTGGAGCGACAACGATCAGGACATCGTATGGGGGATCGTGCGGTTCAAGAACGGCATCACCGCTCACGTGCACAAGAACGTCGGATCAAAAAGTGGCACCGAGGTGATCGGCTCCAAGGGCGTCCTGTACATCGGGCAGGGGAGGGTCGGGAACGTCTGGCACGTGGACGGCAAGGACCTCAAGTTCACAGGCAGCCTTTTCCCTTATCCCGACACGGCCGACGTGGCGCTAGGCACGAATTACGACTCCGAAGGGTGGGAGATACAGCGCACGCGCCTTGTCAACAGCGTGAACGCGCTCGTCGACGCCGTGGACACGGGGGCGCCCGTGCTGTGCAGCGGTGAGACGCTGCGGCAGTCGCTGGAGTTGGTGATCGCGATGCGGGAGTCGCACAGGCGCGGCATCGTTAAGGTCAACATGCCGCTGGAGGACCGCAGCCTCAAGGTTATCCCCAGCGCGCGGCGGCACGTGGGACGGCGCATTTCGGAGAGCAACGAGGCGTTCATGAAGCACATTAAGCCGCACAAGAGGGAAGTGGTTGGTAGTAAGTAGTCGGTAGTCGGCCGGAGGCAGCAGAACAAAGAGTGCGAAAGGACCAATCGATGCGGCCATTGCAGGGGAAGAAGTACAAAGTTGCGGTGATCGGTTGCGGGAGCCACGGGACGAGACTCGCGCGCGGGTTCGATGTCAACCCGCTCACTGAGGTGGTCTGCGCGGTTAACCGTGGGCAGGAGGGGCTGGACCTCTTCTGCAACCGCTTCGGCGGGATACGCGGTTACAACGACTACCGCGAGATGCTGGCGAAGGAAGACCCGGATATCGTGTGCCTGGGTTTGCCGGTCAACGTTAACCCGGAGGTGGTCATCGCCTGCTCGAAGAAGAAGAGCATCAGGGGCATCTTCAGCGAGAAGCCGATTGCCGTAAGCCTTGGCGAGGGAGATGCCGCGGTGGCGGCATGCAAGCAGGCAGGGATCCCGTGGGCGGCCGGGGACATGTTCCGCAACGACCCGGAGCTCTGGCGCGCGCGCAGGCAGGTTGAGGCCGGCGAGATCGGCAAGGTGGAAGCGATCGACATTTATGGCGCGGGCGGCAACCAGATGTCCGGCCAGGGGTGCCGCCAGTTTACAGATGCCTTCATGTTCGTGAACGACTCCGAGCTGGACTGGGCCATAGGCCAGGTGGGCGGCTGGGCCGCAGACACCGCGCTGGGGAGGATCGACGAGCACAGCGACGGCGACCAGGATATCCTGTGGGGCCACATCGGCTTCAAGAACGGCGTTGAGGCTTACGTCCACAAGAACGTCTCCACAATGAACGGAGTGCTCGTTCACGGCACCAAGGGGATGCTCTACGTGAGCCACTACAGGGTGCTCAAGTACTGGAAGAGCAATGGCCTTTACGACCTCGACTACGCCGGAAGCGGGATAGCCTTCCCGGATTCCGAGAGCATAGGCAAAAAGACGGAGTACGACGCGGACGGATGGCAGGTGCAGACCGCCCGCCTTTTGCACAGCGTCCAGGCCCTCATCGACGCCGTGGACAAGGGGACTCCGGTGCTGTGCAGCGGCGAGGACAATCTGAAGGCGCTTGAGGCGGTGATAGGCATCCGGGAATCGCACAGGCGCGGCGTCACGAAGGTCAAGTTCCCGCTGGAGGACCGCAGCCTGAAGGTCATACCGTACCCGCGCCGCATGGTGGGCCGCCGTGCCTCGGAGAGCACGGAGGCGTTCCTGAAGCATATTAAGGACCACAAGAAGGCAGTGAGCAGTGGGTAGTTAGCAGTGAGCTAACAGCCGAGGACGGAAACAAGATCCGGGGAATTTTTCGAGAGGAATTAACTAACGATGGGTGTGTCATTGAATGGGTTGCAGACGATACGGGCCACGGATGTTGTGGCCCCGCCGGGGTGGGCGCTCAAGCAGCTTGAGCTGATGAAGGTTAGCGAGACTGCGGCGATGGTAGTGGCCGAGAAGTTTGCCGAGAAGGGCGGCGTCCTTTACTACAAGGACGACCTGGATGACCTTTATGAGCCGTTCTTTAACTGGAGCCTGCTGTACGCGCTGGGCGGCGGCGAGAAGCTCTTCGACTACGCCCTGCGGGACTACAACGCGGTAACGCGCTCGCGCGACGACCGCATCGAGCATACGCGGCCGAACTTCAAGCCGCAGGTGCATAACGAGTACTACAACCTGAACCAGCCCAACTCCTGGGAGCAGGGTAACCGGCTGTGATCGGAGTGGCACCACCAGAGCGAAGGCAATATGCTCTTCTACAGCTTTGGGCTGGCCGATCCGACGATCTCCGAGAACGTGCGAAGGGCCCGTCGCTTCGCCGCCATGTTCATGGGCGAGGACCCGGAGGCGCCGAACTGGGACGCGCGCTACAAGATCATCAGCTCGCCCATGCAGAGCAGCGAGGGGCCGTACCTCAAGGCGAACGCTGTCCACGCCCACCAGTGGCTGCACGGCTCCAGCGGAAAGCCCATGGGCGTCCGCTCAACGCTGTACCCAATCGTCAAGGAGCTCGACCCGAACTGGATCAAGGACCCGAAGAAGACCGAAGAGGTGATCGACCTCTTCAACAGGATCGTCCTGAACGGCGACTCCGCAAACAACCTTGCTGCGACCGCGCTCATCACTAACGCCTACCTGTATACCGGCGAGGAGAAGTACAGGCAGTGGGTGCTGGACTACGTGGATGTCTGGATGGACCGCACGAAGAAGAACGGCGGCATATTGCCGGACAACACCGGCCCAACGGGCAAGGTGGGCGAGAACCGCAACGGCCAGTGGTGGGACGCCCTCTACGGCTGGAACCACTACCAGGGCCTGAACATCATGTTCCACGGCATGGTAACCGCCGCCGAGTGCGCCCAGCTCGTCAGCGGCGACTCGGGTTACATGGACTTCATCCGCTCCCAGGTCCGGATGATCCTCTCCAGCGGGAAGCGCAAGGCTAACGGCCAGCTCGTTGTGCCGCTGCGCCATGGCCCCAAGGGGTGGGAGGACTTCCAGCCTATCCGCATCTTCGAGATGGCGCACCTGTACCAGGGGACGCTCTCGAATGAGGACTACGACCTCTTCTGCGAGATTCGCGCAGGGGACGTTGAGCGCGACTGGAACACAGTTACGCCGGACGGCGAGAAGAATGAGCAGACGAAGGACGGCCACCAGCACATGGCGCGCTTCCAGTACTACGACGGCAAGAACCCGGCATGGCCGGAGCAGATACTGGACGCGGACATGGTGTGGGCGCTGGCGGAGATTGAACGCGCACGCAAGACTACCGTGACGCCGATGGCGATGGCGGCAAAGGGCGCAGGCCCCGGCCACGCCGTGTTCACCAAGGCGCTAACCCAGGTTCAGCTCGGCGCGGTGCAGACCAACTACAACGGCGGCCTGCCCCGCGCGCCCGTCCGCTACTTCGATCCCGAGCGGGCGCGCCCCGGCCTGCCGGAGGGCGTGGCCGCGTTCGTCGACGAGCTCAAGGCGGACAGGGTGGGCATCCAGCTCGTGAACACCGGCGCCTCCGGCACACAGACGGTGCTGGTCTACTCCGGCTCCTTCGGCGAGCACAGCTTCACCGAGGTGAAGCACCGCGATATCGACCGCTCCACGTACAACCTGAAGCTGGGAACGAAGGCGACCGTGACTGACCACGTTGTGCCGGTGAACGGCAAGTACTTCGCGGTCACGCTTCCGCCGGGCAAGGGCATCCGCGTGGAGGCCGGCATGAAGCGGTTCGTGAACAAGCCCAGCTATGCGTTCCCGTGGCACGGTGATATTATACCCGTGCCATTCCAGTAACATCCCAAGAAGTTAATCGCAAAGTACGCAGAGCACGCAAAGTAAAGACAAGAAGAAATGTTCTGGTTAGAACCTCTGCGCCCTTTGCGTACTCTGCGATTAAATCTTCTTGTTTGAAGAGGTCGGATGACTTCTCTCGATTGGCCGAAAATTGACCGGTGGATTATGGGCGAGTCGTGGGTCGGCTCGCGGCTCAGCGAGTACCTCGTTGAGCTGACCGACGGAATCGGCGCGCGCTGGGCCGGCACGGAGGGCGATATCCGCGCCGCGCACTACATCCGCGCCCTCATGGAGTCCTTTGGGCTGTACGCGCGCCTTGAGGAGTTCGAGCTCGATACCTGGGACCACGGCGCGTGCTCGGCGACTCTCGTTCCTCTCCCGGCTCCGCGGGAGAGGTCGGCGCGGCTCGGAGCGCCGGGTGAGGGCAGCCCCGGCTTTGTCTCCCCCTCGACGGGGGAGATGTCGCCGCCCTGGGCGACAGAGAGGGTGACGCCCCCGGCTTTCGTTCCTTTCCCTCAGGGACCACGATCTGATCGGGGTGGCCCAAAGGGTGAGGGTGTTTCCGAGGTCCCTCAGAGCGTCACCGTCCTCCCCATGCTCAACTGCCCGCCGCTCGACCTCAAGGCCCCGTTGATCGACGTCGGCTTCGGCATGCCGCACGAGCTCGACCCGATCCGGGATAAGCTTCGTGGCGCGGTCGCGGTCATGAACATGGGGCTGGAGCCTTTCAGCACTCCTCGTACGGTGGCGGACCGTATCCTCGACCTCGCCGAGGCGAAGTGCGCGGCGGTGATCGCCGTGGACGGCCGCAGCGGCGGGCGCATCGAGTACGACCGCGCGACGGACAAGCGCCGCGCCGAGCGGGCGGGGCTCATCCTGCCGCACCCGGCGCCGACCATCCAGACGCACAAGGAGGGCGGCATCGCCTTCCGCCGCGCCGCGAGGGCAGGGCAGAGCGTCCACATCAGGGTCGAGAGCCGTTCATTCAAAGCGTCGTGCTGGAACACCGTCGCCGACCTTCGCGGCTCGAAGTGGCCGGACGAGACACTCATCATCAGCGCCCACCACGACACCTACCCCAACTCCCCCGGCGCGGTGGACAACGGCTCCGGCTCGGTCGTCGTCATGGACGTCGCCCGCACCCTCGGCGCGATGCAGCGCGAGCTCGGCATTTCGCCGGGCCGCACCATCCGATTCTGCACCTTCAGCGGCGAAGAGCAAAACCACCAGGGCTCGGCGGCGTACGTGCGCCGCCACTATCCCGCTCCCTCTTCCTTCACCCCCTCGAAGGGGGAGATGTCGCCGCCCGCCCCTCTTGTATCTCCCCCTCAGGGGGAGATGTCGCCGCTTCGGGCGACAGAGAGGGTGTCGTCCGAGACGCCCCCCCGTTTCGTCATCAACCTGGACGAGGTCGCCGCTGGCCCCATCAAGGGCCTCGCGCTCCAGTTCCCGCACCTCCGTCCGCTCATGCAGAAGACGCTGGACGAGCTCGGGGAGGGGCTCAAGGCCCACGTCATGCCGATGCTCGACCACACCAACGACGGCTTCTCGTTCGCCCGCAGCGCCATCCCGTACGCCATCCTGTGGCGCTGGCGCTTCGTCGGCCGCCACCCGGACGCCGACTTCCGCGCCGAGCCGTGGGACACCGCGGACAAAGTGCGTATCCGCGAGCTCAAGGAGTACGGCGCCTACCTTGCGCGCATCCTCCTCCGCCTCTCGCACGTGCCACCGGAGTCGTGGCCCCCCAACCCGGTCACGGTGGCCCAGGTGGAGGCGCAGATCAAGCAGGAGATAGGGAAGATACAGCGGGTGATGTAGAGGTGGGCGAAGACGACTTTGCGAATTCATCTATGTATCTGAGAAGGCCAGACGATTTAGGGGGCTTTCGATGACCATCGCGAAAAAGGCTGCAACAATTCCCATTCTTATATTGTTGTGTCTTGGCTTGCTGACTTGTTCGTGTGGATTGAATTCCGCGCCAATTGTGGGCAAATGGGAACAGTCGGGACAGAACGGTACCATCGAATTCCTGAAAGACGGCAGGATGATCGTAGACACCGGGAATGTTGCTGTGACCGGGACTTATGAAATAGTCGGCGAAGAATAACTCAAAGTTAGTATCGATGGGGCTAGCGGTTCCTTGGTCAGCCTTTTTGTCGGGGACACATGGAAATTTAATGTTTCGGCTGACACTCTGACCCTGCAAATCCAAGGCGAAGTTTCTACGCTCAAACGAGTTCAACGAGCCGGCACGTCTTTGGTAAATGTGCCAACGGCCCGTCCCACCAGTAACGCATCTATCGCACGAGCTAATTCGACGAGTGTTCCAACACCAAGAGCGACGGCAACAAGGGTACGAACTGGTTTGCCCACCACTGCTCCTGTGCCCACCCAACTGGGTTCGCAAGTTCATGATCTCAGAATCAGAAACTTCACTCATATCTCAACAACTATCAGGGCCGGGGAGTTCATTCAATGGATTAACGGGGACCAGCCCCTGCATACAGTTACTCATGTCCCGCAGAGCAATAATGACACCACTGTATTTCATAGTGGGAACATCGCGCCAGATGGAAGTTTTCTTTTCCGGTTCACGTCTCCAGGAACCTACAATTACCAATGTCTTATTCATCCAATAACTATGAATGGTACAATAACGGTCAAAGACTGAGAAGAATTATGAACAGCTATACTACCCTCACCACCATAACCGCCACCCAGACCGCCCCGCCGCCCACATGGGCCATCCTTGAGCGCAGGCTCTTTGACCTGAACGAGGACTCCGTGCGCCTTGTGATGGAGAAGTACTACAGCCCGAGCGGCTTCATGTACTACGCGGACGATGTGGACGACCTGTATGAAAGGATTCAGAACTGGGGGCTGTTCTACGCGATGGGCGGCCACAAGGACGTGCTCACCTCCGCCCTCCTGAGCTGGAACGCAACGACGCGCTCCAACGCCGGCCCGAACACCAACCCCATATTCGACTGGTATTTGCCGCAGACGCACAACGAGTACTACTGCCTCTGGAACCAGAAGGAGTCCACCTGGATTCCCGGCCGGCGTATGGTGAACGAGTGGCACCACCAGGGCGAGGGCAACATGGCCATCTACCACTTCGGCCTCGGCATACCCACAGATCCGGAGAACCACCAGCGCGCCCGTCGCTTCGCGGCGATGTTCATGGGCGACGACCCCGAGGCGCCGAACTGGGACCCCAAGCACAAGATCATCCGCTCGCCGTTCCAGACGAGCAAAGGCCCCGTGTTCGCGATCACCACGCCGAACGTCGTTGCGTTCCTGCACGGCAGCCGCGCCATCGACCGCGACCCCGGCTACCGCTTCAAGCCGATGGGCGTGATGTCCACGCTTCGCCCGGTCGTGAAGGACCTTGAGGAGGGGTGGTGGCTCAAGGTGGACCGTGCGAACGAGATCGCGAACCTGTTCAACAAGATCATCCTCAACGGCGACATCGCGAACAACCTCGCGGTGACCTCGCTCATCACCAACGCGTACCTGTACACGGGCGACGACAAGTACAAGAACTGGGTGACAGACTACGTCCAGGTCTGGATGGACCGCATCAAGAAGAACAACGGCATCATCCCGGATAACGTCGGGCCTACCGGCAAGATCGGCGAGATGCGCGAGGGCCAGTGGTGGGGCGGCCTGTTCGGCTGGAGCTACTACATGGGCTACAACATCATATTCCATGGCCTCACCGCCGCGGCCGAGGCAGCCCTGATGATGACCGGCGACAACGGCTACCTCGATCTCCTGCGGTCGCAGATCAAGGTGCTGCTGGACAACTCGCGCAAGGCCGAGAACGGCCAGCTCCTCACGCCCGTCCGCTACGACGAGGACGGCTGGTACTTCGGCAAGAACAAAGTGGAGCAGTCCTCCGCCGAGCCGATGCGCCTCAAAGACCTCGCCCACCTGTACCACGCTTCGCTATCCGCCGAGGACCGCCAGCTCATCACCCGCGTCCGCGACAGCGATGTCACGCGAGAATGGAACAAGGTGCTCGCCCGCGATGAGAAGGACCAGGGCGAGACGGAGATGCCGCGCTTCCAGTACTACGACGGCAAGAACCCCACATGGCCCACCGATGTGCTCTCCGTAGAGTACGAGCGCGCGCTGGAGTTCAACGTGCGCGCCCGCGAGGAGCAGCGCACCGTGGAGGAGCTGGTGAAGGTCAACTACTGCCCGCCCAACCCGGTCGTTACGAAGGGCCTTACGCAGGTCATGTTCGGCGCGCCGCACAACGTCTACAACGGCACGCTCCTCCGGGCCACGGTGCGGTACTTCGACGCCGACCGCAAGCGCGCCGGCCTGCCGCAGGACGTCGCCGCGCTGGTAGATGAGATCAAAGCCGATAAAGTCGGCGTGAACCTTGTCAACCTGAGCCGCAGCGAGACGCGCAACGTCATTCTCCAGGCCGGCGCATTCGGGGAACACAGTTTCACGGAAATCCGGGGGGGTGCTGGGGGCTGGGTGCTGGGGACTGGAGTTTCTGACCTGACCCAGCACCCAACACCCAGCACCCAGCACCCTCTGGCTGTCCACGGCCAGTACTTCACGGTTACGCTCCCGCCCTCCACCAGCATCCGCTTAGAGGCCGGCATGAAGCGCTTCGTAAACAAGCCGTCCTACGCCCACCCGTGGCACGGCGGCAAGATCACGATCCCCCGCCACGACAAATGGAGGGGCTACACCGGCACGCTGGGGTAGGGGGAGGGGGTATTATGGCAGGCTCCGCCTGAGAGGGTGTTCCTCTCCCGGCTCTGCGGGAGAGGTGGTCCGGCTTTGCGGACCGGTGAGGGCGGCTGTTTTGACCCTGACAGAGAGGTCCGACATGAAGACGGATAAGTACCTCACCGAACTTGCCCGCGACATGCGACGGTCGATGACGCCCGCGGAGTTCTTGCTCTGGAAGCACATCAACAACAGGCAACTGAACGGTCTGAAATTCCGTAGGCAGCAGCCTATCCAGAACTATATTGCCGACTTTGCCTGTAAAGAAATCAAGCTGATTATCGAACTCGATGGCGGTCAGCACTCAGGCCCTGAAGCGATAGTGTCCGACACAAAGAGGACGGAGCATCTCGAAGCAAATGGCTGGAAGGTAGTTCGATTCTGGAACAACGACGTGACACGGAATCTCGAGGGCGTAATGGCGGAGTTGATTCGAATCACAGAAAAGCCGGCCCTCACTGGTCCCGATGAGGCATCGGGACCACCTCTCCCGCAGAGCCGGGAGAGGAACCACACGGACAGCCTCGCGGACTGATCTCCCTGTAACCGGACCACACCATACCAAGGAGCACACGCCCATGACCACCGCCGCACAGTCCATAGAGTCCTTGCCCTCCATCACGGCGACACAGACGGCCGCGCCGCCGGCTTGGGCGCTCCTGGAGCGCAAGCTATTCGAGGTTATGGAGCACGCCGCAGCTCTGAAGGTAGCAAAATTCTCGGACCGTGCGGGCGTGCCTTTCTACGCCGACGACCTGGACGACTATTACGAGATGGTCTACAACTGGGGCCTCTTCTATTCCATGGGCGCGGACAGCAACGTGCTGGACCTGGCGCTGCGCCACTGGAACGCCGTCACGCGCTTCGGCGACGACAGCATCGTGAGCTGGCACCGCAATAACGAAGAGGGTAAAGGCAAATTCACCCCCAGCGTGAACGAGGAGTACTACGGCCCCAAGCACCCCGGCGACGCGGAGTGGCACCACAAGGGTGAGGGCAACATGGCCTTCTACCACCTCATGATGGCAGACCCCACGATCTCCGAGAACGTCCGCAGGCTGAAGCGCTTCGCATCCTTTTACACGGGCGAGAACCCGGCCGCGCCCAACTATGACCCTCGCTACCGCATCCTGCGCTCCCCCTTCCAGACGCCGAAGGGGCCGTGGCACAAGGCCAACTACCAGCAAGCGGCCACGTACCTCATGGGCGGCCTGGAGCCCGGCGCCCGGGGCGTGTGGTACGGTCGCCGCTCGTCACTGTACCCCGTCGTGAAGGACCTGGGGGTGGACTGGTGGAAGTCGCCCGCCCGGCAGGCGGAGATCGTCGGGCTCTTCGACAAGATCGTCCTCCAGAGCGATTCCTCGAACAACCTGGGCGCAACCGCGCTCCTGACCGCGGCCTACATGGCCACCGGCGAAGACCGGTACAGGCAGTGGGTGCTGGACTACATCGAGGCGTGGATGGACCGCATGAAGAAGAACGGCGGCATCATGCCGGACAACGTCGGGCCCACCGGCAAGATCGGAGAGCACCGCGAGGGAGTCTGGTGGGGCGGCATCTACGGCTGGAACAGCTACTGCGGCTTCAACATCATGTTCCACTCGTTCACCATCGCCTCGGAGTGCGGGCTGCTGCTCACCGGCGATAAGAGCTATCTCGATATCTTGCGCTCGCAGGTGCAGCTGCTGATTGCGAACGGCAAGGTCCGCGAGCGCGACGGGCAGTTCCTGATCGCCGTGCGCCACGGGCCGAACGGCTGGGGCCACAGCATGTGGCACCCGGTGAACGGCCACGACCAGCAAGTGCGCGTAAACGAGATTACCCGACTCTTCAATGCTTCGATGTCGGACGAGGACCGCAGCCTCGTCCGGTGGGCGCGCGACCACGACAAGGAGCGCGATTGGAGCAAGATCGAGCCCTACGTGGCCGACTTCGAGGGCGGGCCCGCTGAGATGGCGCGGTTCCAGTACTACGAGGGCAAGCTTCCGGAGTGGCCGGAGAGGACGCTACAGGCGGAGCTTGACGGCGCGGTGAAGACCTACCGCGAGATGGTGGCGGACGAGCGCAGCGTCGAGCAGATACTGGCGGACAACCGCGTACCCTCCAACCCGGTCCGCACCAAGGTGCTCACCCACGTCATGCACGGCGCTCCGCAGTCCGTCTACCACGGCGGCCTGGACCGCGCGCTGGTGCGGTACTTCGACGCCGACCGCATGCGCCCCGGCATCCCGCCGGATGTGGCGGCGCTTGTGGACGAGATCGGGCCGGACCGCGTGGGTGTGCAGCTAGTCAACACGAGCCGCAGCGCCGCGCGGAGCCTCATCATCCAGGCCGGCGCGTTCGGCGAGCACAGCTTCACCGACGTGCGGACCGATAGCGGCGAAGCCGCCGGTTCTCCTCTCCCCCCACGGGGGAGAGATACAGAGAGGGGGTCTTCGCCCCCAACACCCGTCAACGGCAAGTACCTGCGCGTGACTATGCCGCCTTCCACCGGGATCCGCCTGTCTCTCGGCATGAAGCGGTTCGTCAACCAGCCGTCGTACCGCTTCCCCTGGCACGGGGAGAAGATACCGGTGCCGTTCCAGTAACAACTCTCGTTGTCATTCTGAACGGAGGCTGCTCCGAGCCGAAGTGAAGAATCTAGACCGTTGCCTGCGGATAACGTGCCCCATCCACAGACAACGGTTTAGATGTTTCGTCGCAAAGCCTCCTCAACATGACAAGCGGGGCGGTATCATTGAAGGCTAATATGAGCAATCGGCAACTCCCCCCCCTCGCTACCGCATCATCTACAACTGGGACGGCGACCAGCACGGGTACACGCCGTACCCTCAGACGGTACAGCAGCTGCTGGACAAGGTATACGCTCCCCTAATCGACACGCAGGTAGACGCCCTGTTCTGGTGCCCCGGCATCCACGAGGCCGCGTGGCCGTCGCAGGTCGTGGAGATGACCGGCGACACGACCGGGCGAAGCTACGACAGCGCCGGCGCGATGACCCTCTGCGAGAATGTGCGGGTGCTGTACGAACGCGGCGATGAGCCGTACCGTGCGATCGTTGCCCGCGGGCGAGAGCTCGGCCAGGACGTTTTCGTCTCCGTCCGCATGAACGACAACCACTTCTACGGCCTTCTGCCGGACGCCATGCCATCCACCACCGTGTGGGGGCTCACGAGGCTGCGCAAGGAGCACCCGGACTGGTGCCTCACGCCCGCGCAGGTCGTCGAGGAGCGCGGCATCGGCTCGTGGAATTTCGCCTATGCGGGCGTGCGCGAGCACATGCTCGCCTACATCGCGGAGGCGTGCGAGCAGGCGGACTGGGACGGCGTCGAGATCGACTGGCAACGCCACGGCTTCTACTTCCCGCACGCCGACGCCTGGCGGCTGCGCTACCTCCTGACGGATGTCATGCGCCAGGTGCGCGCCCTCGCCGACGGTATAGCCCGCAAGCGCGGCAGGCAGTTCTATGTCGCGACGCGCGTCGCGGCCACCGTCGAGGCGTGCCGCCAGATCGGCTACGATGTCGAGGAGTGGATGAATGATGGGCTGTGCGATATCGTCATCGGCGCGGGCATGTCTGGCACCGATCCTGATTTCCAGGTCGAGCGGTTCCGGGACATGGCAAGCCGCCGTAGTGTGCGAGTCTACGGCGGATTCGATAGCCTTTACCGGCAGAGCAGCGGGCCGCGCCTTAAGCCCCACATGCAGAACGACGAGAGGCGGTTGCCGCTGACCGCCGGTGGATATACCGCCAACTTCGGAACGGACCGCTTCTGGGACGAGCGCTGGGTGCGCGGGACGGCGCAGTGCTACCTGGAGCGCGGCGCGGACGGCATCTACATCTTCAACTGGCAGGGCACGTCCGAGACCTGGCGCGGCCTGCTGACCGCCATCGGCTCGAAGGAGACCCTCGCAGGCAAGGACAAGGTCTACGCGGCAGTTCACGGCGGCGAGCGCCATTTCGACCGCATATTCGCCGGCACGCCGGTCACCCTCTATCCGACCCTCACCGGAGACGGCCCACCTTTTTCCGTGCCGGTCTACGACGACGCAGTAGGAAAAACCGCTCGCAATCCCGCCGGCATCGAGTTGCAGGTCGACCTGGCGCACTTCGCGACCGGTGACGAAGTCGCCGTGACGCTGGACGGCGCGCAGCTCCCGCCGCCGGATGTCCGCAACACAGCCGCGGAGAACGCCAACAACCCATCGGACGTGTCGGAAAACAGCTGGTTGGTCTGGAAGCTGGAGCCGGGGCAGGCTGGCTACGGACCGCATGAGGTAATGGTGCGGCTGGTGAGGAGGGATGCGCGGATAAAGCCACCGATCGTTGTCCAGCACGTTGAGATTCACGTAAATTATGAGTAACCTTCGCCGAACGATATTGGAGTTTGGGATTGGATAAGCTGACCCTGGGCATCGTCGACCAGTCGCCCATGCGGCGCGGCGGAACGGCGGCGGAGGCGCTGCGAGAGTCGGTGGCGATGGCGCAGGCCGCCGAGCGCCTGGGCTACGCGCGCTACTGGGTAGCGGAGCACCACAACGCGGGTACGTACACCGGCACCAGCCCCGAGGTATTGATCGGCCAGATAGCGGCGAACACGTCCACGATCCGCGTCGGCAGCGGCGGCGTGATGCTGCCGCACTACTCAGCGCTGGAAGTTGCAGAGCAGTTCAGGGTGTTGGATGCCTTCTACCCGGGCCGCATCGACCTGGGCATCGGCCGCGCGCCCGGGAGCGACCAACGCACCGCCGCCGCGCTGGTGTATCCGCGCATGTCCGGCGACCCGAACAAGTTCCCGCAGATGGTCATGGACCTCCTGTCGTTCCTTGAAGGCACGCCGGTGGAGGGCAACGTCTTCGCCGGCGCGAGCGCACAGCCGGGGCCGCCGCCGTCGCGGCCGCCGGATGTGTGGCTCCTCGGCTCCACAGGCGAGCACGGGCCGGCGGTCGCGGAGCTCTATCGGCAGGAGTTCAAGCCGTCGAAGTACCTGTCTGCGCCGCGCCTGAACGTCACAGTCCAGTCGCTTTGCGCTCCGACCGAGGAAGAGGCGCTATTCCTCGCATCCAGCCGCAACCTGAACAAGGTGTTTTCGCGCATGCCGGACCGCACGGTCGACGAGACCGGCAGGCGGGTCCAGGGCCTCTGGCCGCCGGAGGAGGCGTCCCGGTACCCCCTGTCCGCGCCTGCGCGAGAGTACCTTGAGTCTCTGACGCCGTCATACATCGACGGCAGCCCCTCGCAGGTGCGGGATAAGATCATCGAGGTGGCAGAGCGGTACGGGACGAACGACGTCAACAACGTGACGCCGTGCTACGCCTACGACGCGCGGGTGCGATCGATAAGCCTGATAGCAGAGGCGTTTGGGATTGGGAAGAGGTAGGCGGGATAGCTTCCGGTAGGGGCAGGTCTGAGACCTGCCCTCACCGAACGCCACGACGGTTGTCGAAGGCAAATTATGGTACCGAGTGCAATGCTGCCAGGCTCTGGCTGCCTTTCGTGAACGCAACAGGGGTCCCGATGCATCGGGGCCCCTGCCTAAATGTTGCCTGGACGGCGCTTGCTTACACCTTCGCTGTCTCGCGCTGCTGGCGCTGCGCCACTATGCGCTGCACGAGGTTCGAAGGCACCGTGTCGTAGTGGTCGAACTTCATCGTGAACAATCCGCGCCCCTGCGTCTGCGACCGCAGCTCCGTTGCATAGCGGAGCATCTCCGCCTGCGGCACGTTCACCTCAATCGTCGTCATTCCCTCTCCGCCAGGCGTCATGCCCATAATCCTGGCGCGCTTGCTGTTCAGGTCGCCCATCACGTCGCCCGCGACGGCGTCCGGCACCGTGATGCTGGCGTACATCACCGGCTCAAGGATCACCGGATTGGCCTGCTTGATGCCGTTAGCGAACGCATGGCTGCCGGCGATCTCGAAGCAGATGCCGGAGGAGTCCACCGGGTGGAAGCTGCCGTCGAAGAGCGTTGCGCGCACGTCCACCACCGGGAAGCCGGCCACAACACCCTCTCCGAGCGCCTTGTGGCAGCCCTTCTCCACCGCAGGGATGTACTCGCGAGGCACTGAGCCGCCCACGACCCGCTCTGCGAACTCGAAGCCGGAGCCGCGCGGGAGCGGCTCGACCTCGACGAACACGTGGCCGTACTGGCCGTGGCCGCCGGACTGCTTTTTGTGCTTGTACTCCACCTTGGCCCGGCCTGAGATGGTCTCCTTGTATGGCACCTTCGGCGTCTGGAGCACGATCTCCGCGCCGAACTTGCGCTTGATCTTCTCGATGGCCACTTCAACGTGCGTGTCTCCCAGGCCGCACAGAAGCATCTCCAGTGTGTCGTGCTCGCGCGTGAGCACCAGACTGGGGTCCTCCTCGCAGATACGGGCCAGCGCGGTCGTCATCTTGTCCACGTCGGCCTTCGACTTCGGGTAGACGGCCATCTGGTAAACGGGGGCCGGGAATTTGAGAGGCTCTATGGTGATGGGCTTCTCCTTGACGGAGAGGGTGTCGCCCGTGAGCACGCCGGAGAGCTTCGGCACCGCGCCGATGTCGCCCGGAGCGAGGGAATCCGTAGTCTCCTGTGTCTTGCCGCGCACGACGAAGACCTGGCCGATGCGCTCGGTCTCGTTCTTGCGGGCGTTGAAGACCTGGGAGTCGCTCTTGAAGGCGCCGCTGAAGACCTTGAAGTATGAGAGCTTGCCGACGAACGGGTCGGCCGAGGTCTTGAATACGAATGCGGCCAGTGGGCCGGCGGCATCCCACTTGAGCGCGGCAGCGATGCCGCCGCTGGTGGCCTTCGGTGCCGCAGACTCCGCAGGGGAGGGCAAGAACTCTACAATCGCATCCATCAGCTCGTGGATGCCCTTGCCCGAAGGGGCCGCGCCGAACATAACGGGAACGATTGTCCCGGCAAGCACGCCCTTCCTCAGGCCCGCCGCCATCTCGTCCCTGGTGAGCGGCTTGCCTTCGAGGTACTTCTCCGCCAATTCGTCGTCCGCCTCGGCGATGGCCTCCATGAGCCGCTCGCGGGCCGACTCCGCCTCGCCCTTGAGGTCAGCCGGGGCCTTGCTCTCGGCGTCCATCAGTCCCACCACGCCGGAGAATTTGGACTCCGCGCCGATCGGGACCTGTATGGCAACGCACTTGCGGCCGAACGCCTCTGAAATGGACGCCATTACGCGCTCGTACGATGCGTTCTCGCGGTCCATCTTGTTGATAAAGAGAATCCTCGGCAGGCCGTGCTCCTCGGCCATCTGCCACATCTGCTTGGTCCCGACTTCCACTCCGGCCTGCGCAGCAACCGCCAGGACGGCGGCGTCTGCGGCCCTCAGGCCGGAGACTACTTCACCCCGATAGTCAGCGTAACCCGGAGTATCGATCACGTTGATCTTGTGCTTCTTCCATTGTGCCGGGAGAATGGATGTCTGCACGCTCGTCTGGCGCTTTTGCTCCTCCGGCTCATAGTCGGAAGCCGTTGTACCGTCCGTGGTGTTGCCCATGCGAGTCGTCGCGCCGGCCGCGAAGAGCATCGCCTCGCCAATCATCGTCTTGCCCGCACCGCTGTGAGATAGCAACACGATATCGCGCAACTGGTTCGTCTCAAATTTCGCCATACGTTGTTCTCCTCTCTTTGCGTCTTTTGGCGGGCTGCAGATCGAGTCCGTCTTGGAGTCAATTGTAGTATCGCCGAAACAACCTTAGCAACGGAAAGGACAGGCTAAAACCGTAGAGTATTAGGCTGGCACCGACGAAACCAGTAGAGCGGGCCATAAAATCGTCAAGTGGAACTGCCACTTACCAATTCCCCGTTTTTTTCATATCATTAGAGCGTGCTGGATTTCGGAATCTGCCCACGCCCGGCTCCGGCCTTTCCGGAGCGCCTGCGGTGGGACCGCGGACCCGGCGCCGAACGCCACAGGAGTGTCCAATGAAGGTCTACTGGAGAGAGGTACGAAAAGGGCAGCGGCTGGTCCTTAACGAAGGGGACGAAGCAGCGGGGACTGAGGAGGAGATCGGCGGCGTCCGGGAGACGAAGAACGGTTACGACGCGTTCGCCAAGACCTTTGGCTACGATCCCGGCCGGGCAATGAAGGGGATACCCACAATTGAGGAGGCGAAGGCGTTCGTCGAGTCCTTCCACCCCTGGGAGCTGTACCAGGGCGGCTTCGGGCTCAAGGTAGACTCCGCGGTCCGCCCTCCGAAGCAGCAATAGCGGGCGCCCGTATGATCGGCATCATCGGGGGCACGGGGCAGGAGGGTAGGGGACTGGGGCTGCGGCTGGCTATGGCAGGCAAGCGGGTGGTACTCGGCTCGCGTGATCCCGCAAGGGGCCGCGCCGCGGCTGATGACGTCCTATCGCGCGTGCCCGGCCTGCCTGTGACCGGCGGTTCCAATGGCGACGCTGCGGAGTCGGACATCGTCCTCGTGTGTGTGCCGTATGAGGGCCAGCGCGAAACGCTAACCTACCTGGAGCACCGACTGGCCGGCAAGCTGGTTGTCACAACGGTTGTGCCGATATCATTCGAAAAGGGCGGCGTGCGCGCCCTCGGCGTCCCTGAAGGCTCGGCAGCCATGCAGGCGCAGGCCATTCTGCCGAAGTCGCGCGTGGCTTCGGCGTTCCACACGATCAGCTCGAGCGAGCTTATCAAGCCGGATGCCTCTATAGACGGTGACGTTGTTGTGTTCGCAGACAACCAGGGGGACAGAAAACAGGTCATGGCGCTGGCGGAAAAGGTACAGGGGGTGCGGGCGGTGGATGGAGGCGGCCTGGCCTATGCCGTTCACATGGAAGGGCTGGTCGCGCTCCTCATCGGCATCAACAGGCGATACAAGGCCCACACCGGCATACGAGTCACCGGCATTTAGTGGAGGCCTGTTGCGTGGTGGTGGCAGGTTGGTGTTATCATATATCGTTCGTTTGCGAAATGCGCCGCCCGGATTGCACCGGCGGTCCAGTGCCCATATAGGAGCAGCACAGTTGCCCAGCGAAAAGTCCGGACGAGTCAGCCAGAGGAAGCGCAAGCTTAACGCGCCCTACAGGTCCAAGGCCAGGACCTATGTGACCAAGGCTCGCAACCAGATCACCGACGGCGCGGACACAGCCAGCGAGAGCGTGCGCGAGGCTGTGGTCGCTCTGGACAAGGCGGCCCAGCGCGGCACCATCCACCCCCGGAACGCCGCCCGCCGCAAGTCCCGCCTTATGAAGCAGCTCAACGCCTCCGCGAAGTAATAAGGCCGCCGGGACCACACCACTTCCGCATATTGAAAGATTAGAATATGCCATCGCGGGGAGTCATCACTCTCGCGATGGCATGTTTTGTTCGCCCTGAAACGACTTTCGGAAGGCGCCCAAAGGTGGAAAATACCGAAAAAGGGTCCACGCCGTGTATTGACACCACGGGAGCTACCGTGCTAAATTTGTTCCGAACATACGTACTTCGCTACAAATAGCACAAGGACACAACATGAAAAAGAAGCTCTCGTCCAAGCAGGAGCGGATACTGGACTATATCCGAAACTTCCTGGAGGACCACCAGTTCCCTCCCACGGTCCGGGACATCCAGTCGGGCTGCGATATCAGTTCCACCTCTGTTGTGGACTACAACCTCCGCATCCTGCAAAGGGAAGGGTACCTGAGGCGCTTCGCGGAAGTGTCACGCGGCATCGAGCTTCTTGAAGGCGGCCGCCCCCGCGGACGGAGCGCGGACGTGGTGCAGATTCCAGTCTTTGGCGCCATTGCCGCCGGCGAGCCCCTGCACATCCCGACCCCAGACTCATGGCGCAACGAGGGATCAGAGACGGTAGAACTGCCCTCATTCCTTACCAGGGGCCGCCAGAACGTTTACGCAGTACGCGTCAAGGGCGAGTCCATGATCGACGCGCTCGTAGCCGATGGAGACCTCGTCCTCCTCGAGCCCGTTTCCCAGGTGCGAAACGGTGACATGGTCGCTGCGATGATCAAGGACCGGCAAGAGGTCACTCTCAAGCACTTCTCTATGAAAGACGGCATGGTCACCCTACGTCCGGCCAACAGCACAATGAATCCGTTCACTGTGCCCGCATCCAATGTGGCCGTTCAGGGCAGGGTAGTGGGCGTCATTCGCTCCATGGCCTAGCCGCCCCTGGTTTTCCTGAAAAAGCGCGGCCGCCCTTTATGGGCGGCCTTTTTTGTGTGATTTCCGGACGTTTAAGTGCTGGGCGGCGCGCGGTATCCTTAGCCCTGCCGACGATAGCGGCCATATTCCGCCTCAGGAGCACCGATGAGAATACCCATCACGATGTGCCACGGCATCCGCAGCATCGACAAGAACCCGATGACAGCCGAGCACTTTGACAAGCTTATCAGTATCGCCCGGGAACTCGGTTTCAATTCGATCACGTACGATGAGCTCGCAAAGTGGCGTGCAGGGAAGGCCAAGCTTCCAAAGCAGCCGATCATGTTTGACTTCGACCATCCGGTCAAGAGCATGCGATACGAAGTCAAAGACGTGATGGACAGGTACGGCTATACCGGGAATCTGTTCATATATACATTCCCATACGATGCCGGCTACACCCGGAACAGGCCGTCATGGGCATCCCTCAACGAGCACATGACATGGGACGATATCCGTGAGATGCGCGCGGGCGGCTGGCTTATTGGCGCCCACACGATAAGTCACCCTAACCTGTCCGATCTGTTCGTTGAAGACCCGTCCGGCGAGGTCCTGCGGACGGAGCTCGACCGCTGCAATGAGACTATTAAAAGTAACCTGGGTTTCATGCCCCAGGACTTCGCGTTCACGGGAACGAGCTGGAGCAGCCTTGCCGAGCGCGAAGTCAAGAAGCGATACCGTTTTGGCCGACTATGGATCATCGGCTCCGAGTACAAGGCGGACGGCAAACCCATTCGGTACGCTGAGCTGGTCGGCGTCCCGGGAGCGGACGAGGCGGATGGCGGCCCTCCGGCCGCCGCGCGGTACATCACAGAGAAGTCCGACCCCTACCGGCTACCGTCAATGGAGCTCCAGTACCTGCTATACGAGCCGGACGCGTTCCGCAGATACCTTGAAGGCGCTCTCGTTTAGGCTTCCGTTATCAAACAAATTGCTCTCGCGCTTTTGTTTAGACACTGGGCGCGAGAGCAATTTTGGTCAATTTTGAAAATTGCCCCTCAAAAAGTGTAACGTTTTACCCTCCTCGTAGCGTAATCATATTAGAGGACCCATAAGTTCCGGGAGTTCTGCGGATGAGTCAAGAGCGCACAGACGCTGAGCTGATCCTGGCTTCGCGCCATGACCCCGCCGCATTCCGCGAGCTTTACGATAGGTGCTCGGAGACCCTCCTCACGTACTTCTACAGGCGGACGCTCGATGCCGAGGACGCCGCCGACCTTGTAGCCGAGACCTTTGCCGTTGCCTATAAAAAGAGGCTGAGCTACAAGGAGGACGGCAAACCGGGAATGTCCTGGCTTTATGGCATAGGCCGCAGAGAGCTTTCGCACTACCGGCGCAGGCAAAGGTGCGATCTCAAGATGGTTGAGACTCTCGGCATGACCATGCCTGAGCTCGACACCGAGTCGATCGAGCGGATCGAGCACCTGGTAGATGCGTCTGAGTACAGCAAGAAGCTGCTCGCGGCTCTGGGTCAGCTCAAGGCAAAGGACCGCGAAGCGATCTACCTGCGGGTGCAGGAAGACAAAGACTTCAAAGGCGTGGCTGAGGCCCTGGGGTGCACTGAAGGCGCCGCCCGCGTGCGGGTCCACAGGGGTCTTTCCCGCCTAGCTGATATTTTTGGGGGGGGGGCCA
>VGZY01000046.1 GCA_016872355.1 SAR202 cluster bacterium
ACAAGGTTCAGTATCTGTGCTCTCTTCGCTTCTCGCTCGGTCAAATGTAGTCCTCTCATGGACTGACATATTCACTGAGCAGTTACCTACTGACAATATCACTGAGCAAAGACACAGGGTGAAGCTGCTGGCTGGCAAGGCGCAGCTTTTCTGGTAACCTACTACCGGAATTGCCCTAGTCTTTCACGTGGAGTGTTCCCATGCAGCCGTACGAGCTTACCGTCGCGGAGTCCGCAGCGCTCATAGCCAGGAAAAAGCTATCTCCGGTAGAGCTCATGGAGTCGCTGCTATCCCGCTCCCGCGCGCTGGAGCCGAAGCTCCGGGTGTGGGTGACGCTGGACGAGGGGGCGGCGATGGCGGCGGCAAGGCGGGCGGAGGCGGCCGTGACCGGCGGCAAGAAGCTCGGCCCGTTGCACGGCGTGCCCTTCGGTATCAAGGACATTTTCTATACAAAGGGGGTCCGCACCACGATGGGCTCGCCCATTTACGCGGACTTTGTGCCTGACCACGACTCCGCCGCCTGGGCGCGGCTCAAGCGGGCCGGCGCGGTTGGGATCGGCAAGACCGTGACCACGGAGTTTGCGTGCTACGACCCGCCTCCGACGCGCAACCCCTGGAACGCGGCGCGCACTCCCGGCGGCTCCAGCAGCGGGTCGGCCGCCGGCGTGGCCGCGAAGATGTTCCCGGCGGCGCTGGGGTCCCAGACCGGCGGGTCGGTGGTTAGGCCGGCTGCCTATTGCGGAGTCGTCGGTTTGAAGCCCACTTACGGGCTGATCAGCCGTTACGGCGTGATGGGGCTTGCTCCGTCGCTCGATACGATGGGCCATTTCACGCGCACAGTAGAGGACGCGGCGCTGCTGCTGGCTGCGATGGCGGGCTACGACCGCCGGGACCCGGCATCGGTGCGGAGGCCGGCCGAGGACTACATGGCGCCGTTCAAGGCCAGAAGGGCCAGGGCGCCGAGAATCGGGGTGCTGAAGGGGTATTTCTCGGAGCGGGCGACGCAGCATGTCCGAGACCACACGGCGGGGATTGTGGAGCGCATGGCGGGGAGCGGCGCGGTGGTGGAGGAGGCCACTGTGGGCGCGGACTTCGAGACGCTCGCGGCGGGGCACAAGGTCATCATGGGCGCGGAGGTTGCCGCGACTCACGAGCGCGACTACGCGGCGCGGCCGGGCGACTACGGCCCGAAGATGCGCGCGCTGGTGGAGTCGGGCATGGTCATTCCCGCGGCGTCCTATATCCAGTCGCTGCGCTACAGGCAGCACTTCATACAGGTCATTAGCGAAACGCTTGCCAAATACGACGCGCTGCTGACACCGACGACCCCCGCGCCGGCGCCGGGGCCTGAGACGACGGGCGACGGCTCCTTCCAGATCGTGTGGAGCGCGCTGGGTCTGCCGACGGTCACGATGCCGTCCGGCCTGGACCCGGACGGGCTGCCGTTGGGAATACAAGTGATCGCAGGCGAATTTGAGGAGACGAAGCTGCTCTCCGCGGCCCGCTGGTGCGAGGCCACGCTGGGCGTGAAAATGAGTCCGCCGGTTTGACACCTTTCAGTTTGCCTTGTTAGAATGTTTCGGTACAATGATTGCCGCAGAAGTTACCATAACCTGCCTCTGTGCCTGCGCCCCATAGGGGACGTGGAGCAAGTTGCGTCATTCTTACACCTGCCCCGCCCACAATAGACCTGGTGCGGGGCTTTCTTTTGGTCTGGATTTTAGCCGCGGCTGGTGAGCCGTTCATGAGGAGAGGGACCTGTAGATGACAACTACTGAGTGGAAGCCGAAAGTGAAGGGCATTATCGACGTCATCCCTGAGGAAGCGGATGATTTCGAGCTGCAGGTCAAGCGGTTCAGGGCGGGCGAGTTCGAGGACATGGAGTTCCTGGCGTTCCGCCTGCGGAACGGCGTCTACGGCCAGCGGCAGGCGAATGCTCAGATGATCCGCGTGAAGGTGCCCTTCGGCGGCCTTCGTTCCGACCAGCTTGATGCGCTGGGCGAGTTCGCCGCGAAGTACGCCCCCCTCAACAAAGGCCACGTTACTACGCGCGAGAACTTCCAGTACCACCACGTGAAGCTGGAGGACGCGCCCAACGTCATGCGCCTGCTCGGCAGCGTGGGCCTTACGACCCGCGAGGCGTGCGGCAATACCGTCCGCAACGTGACGGCGTGCCCTCACGCGGGCGTCCAGCCCGGCGAGCCGTTCGACGTTACACCGTACGCGGCCGCGTACGCTCGGTACTTCGTAAGGCACCCGTACACGCAGTCGCTTCCGCGCAAGGTGAAGACCGCCTTCTCGTGCTCCGAGCAGGACTGCTCCATCGTGCTCATACATGACCTGGGCTTGATCCCCAGGATCGTCAACGGCCAGAAGGGCTTCAAAATAGTCGTCGGCGGCGGCACATCCATCATGCCGAAGCTGGCGCCCACTCTCGTGGAGTTCGCGCCGCTGGACCAGTACCTGAAGTACGCGGAGGCGGTCATCCGCCGCTTCCACTTCACGGACGAGCTTCGCAAGAACAAGATGAAGGCGCGCATCAAGTTCTACATCGCGCGCATCGGCATCGAGGAGTTCCGCAAGGAGTGCGAGCGCGAGATGGAGCAGAACTGGGCCAAGAAGTCCTTCGATCCCACCGCGCTGCTGTTCATCGAGGACGAGTCGCTGGATGCTCCCGCGCTCAACGGCAAGTATGCGGCCTACGGCAGCGAGCCGGAGTTCAAGGAGTGGCTGAGGACGAACGTCAAGCCCCAGAAGCAGGCCGGTTACGTTACTGCGGACATCAAGATCTCGCAGGGCGACATTAATTCGAAGCAGTTCCACCAGCTGGCGGACCTGACCCGCAAGTACGCCGGCGGCAGGGCGCGCATCAACATCCAGCAGAACATGACCCTCCGCTGGGTGCCGGAGAAGGCGCTCTACGAGGTATGGACGGAGCTCAAGAAGATCGGCTTCGGGTCCGCGGGCGCGAACGAGATCACTGATGTGGTCTCCTGCCCGGGCACAGACAGCTGCAAGCTGGGCATCACGTCGTCGATGGGCCTGAACAGGGCCATCTCCCGCACGCTGGAGGAGATGAACATCACAGACCCGCTAACGCGGAAAATGCACATCAAGATGAGCGGTTGCCCGAACGGCTGCGGCCAGCACCACATCGCCTCCATCGGCTTCCACGGCGCGGCCGCGAAGGCCCCGGGCGGCCAGGTGCCGGCATACGAGCTTTTCCTCGGCGGCAGCTACGAGGACGGCGATACGCGAATCGGCCTCCGCGTAAAGACGAAGGTGCCTTCGAAACGAGTGCCCGAGGCGCTCAAGAAGGTGATCCGGTACTACGAGGCCAATCGCCAGCCGGGCGAGGAGTTCAAGAACTTCGCTGCCCGCCTCGGCCCGGAGGTCTTCGAGCCCCTGCTGGCCGAGTTTGCCGAGGTCGGTGAGTTGAACCGCGAGACAATCCAGGAGTACATTGACTGGGACAAGACCGTCAAGTACAAGCTGGAGCGCGGCGAAGGCGAGTGCGCGGCGTAGAGCCAGGCCGGAATCACGAAGTTTATGCAGCGGCCCCGGTTGCAGAGATGCCCGGGGCCGCTTCCTTTTGCGCTAAGCACATAGTAGTTGCTCTATGTATGGCGAATTTCCGGTGCCGTTTTTATGATCCTGAAGGTGCCGTCCGTTCCGGTCCGTGATATTGCGTTAAAGGAAGAGATACTCATGCGCACTTTCCCAAAGCCCGTAGCCCTCCTTCTCGTCGTGGCGTCGTTGTATTTCCCTTTCGCCGGCACCGCTCTGGCCGGCCCCGGCGACCTTGACGTTACCTTTGGGTCCGGCGGCCTGGCGACGACCGAGTTCGCATACAGTGGAGTCATCGAATCCCTTGCGTTGCAGAGTGACGGCAAGATCGTTGCCGCGGGAGTTGAGTTCACATCGAATAGCAACGGCAACTTCGCCTTAGCCCGCTACAACGTGGGCGGCAGCCTGGACACGACGTTTGGCAACGGCGGCGTGGCGACGACAACCTTCGGCGGCCAAAGGGCAACCGCGTGGTCTGTGAAGGTCTACCAGAGCGGACCCAACGCCGGCAAGATACTCGCCGCGGGAGACAACCAGGTCACCGTTGGCGGCGTCGTCCAGTTTGCGCTGGCCAGGTACAACCCCGACGGCACCCTGGATACGACGTTTGACGGCGACGGCAAGGTGATCACGGGCTTTGCCAACCAGGGTGATATTGGGGCCCAGTCGCAGGCATTCTCGGTCGCCATTCAGAGCGACGGGAAAATAGTCGCGGCGGGCGCCTTCTTCAAGTTTTTTGCGACCGCATGGGATATTGCACTGGCGAGATACAATCCGGATGGAAGCCTTGATGCATCGTTTGACGGTGATGGCAAGGTCATCACGGACATCGGCGGGTTCGACCTCGGCATGGGCGACGTCGCGGACGCCGTTGTTGTACTCCCGGACGGCAAGATACTCGTGGCGGGGCACGCCGCCGTGTCCTCCCAGAACAGCACTGACTTTGCACTGGTCCGCTATAACAGCGACGGCAGCTTGGACGGCACGTTCGGCTCAGGCGGCATGGTGACGACCGACTTCGGCACCGCGCTGGACAACGCGTACGAGATGGCGGTCCAGACCGACGGCAAGATCGTCCTTGCCGGTCACGCCGGGGATTTTCCTACTGCCGACTTCGCGGTGGCGCGGTACCTCCCTGACGGCGCGCTCGATACGTCATTCGACGGGGACGGTAAGGTGACGACCAACCTCGGCGGGTGGGATAACGGCAAGTCAGTCGCTATCCAGACTGACGGCGCAATTGACGTCGTCGGCTACACGAACGTCGGCTCTACAGGCTTTAACTTTGCGGTAGCGCGGTACAGCACTGACGGCAGCCTGGATCCTTCATTCGGAATAGGCGGCAAGGTCTTCACAGACTTCGTGGGCGGGCCGGACTCCGCCAACGCCGTCGTGGTGCAGCCCGACAGCCGGATCGTTGCCGGCGGCAGCGGCGGCACGGACGACTTCGCGCTTGCGCGCTATGGCGAGGCGTCCGAGCCACCGCCTGGGCCGTCGGTGCCCAGCACGGGCGCCGTTGGCCTGATTGCGATTGCGGCGGGCATGGCGGGGGCAGCATGGCTCGCCGGCGTCCGGAGGAAGAGGCGGCAAGCCGGGCGCAGGGCTAGCCCGGAGCATCCGAGAAGCTGGAAATAAGAAGGCCCGGACAACTGTCCGGGCCTTCTTATTTTCACTCGGCTAGAGACGTCGTTACTTGCGGCCGAACCACTTGCGCTCGTTGTCCTCAATAGGCTGGCCGCGCCACCGCTTTTCGCTGGTGCGGGGCTTGATGAAGAACATCGCGTAGCCGACTATGAAGAGGACCAGGCCGGCCCAGGCGATTGGCCCAACGTAGCCGGGGATGAAGGCGCTCACTACGAGGGCGCTGAGCAGCAAACAGACGGCGGCGAACATGATCCTGCCCGGGCTGATGGAGAATACATTGCCGCCCATGGCGCGCTTGATGGACGCGGAGAGACGGCTGAAAAGACCGGGCTGCCTGATTCGGGACTTCGGGCTCGATCCGGTGTCTACTTGCTGGAGGATCTCCTCGATTTCCCGCTGGTATTTCTGGGACATATGCCTGCTCCGGAAAGTTAAACCCTTACTTGAATCGTAACCACGGCTATGGGGCATGTCAAGGATAATAATTCACTACGCCGGGATCACTAACGCCTATATCCTTAGCAACGAATCGCCTAGTCCGAAAGTTACATTTCCAACTCCAAGTGTAGGCGGCGTGTAGAGCTATTTCCATGTCCTGTGGAATGTCGCTTGACCCGCACAATGGAGGGACGTATATTACCCAACAACCCGCGACTGCGACCGGTCGCGGCCGGCATTTACCTGGGCAGGAGAGAGCCATGAACGGCGACACCGTTATCGCGAAGATACTCAAGGCGGAAGGCGTGGAGTGGATGGCGGCGTACCCGCACCAGAGCCTGATTGACGCGGCAACCGTTGAGGGCATCCGCCCCATAATATGCCGCCAGGAGCGCGCGGGCGTAAACATGGCGGACGCCTTCAGCCGGATCCACAACGGCAAGAAGATCGGCGTCTTCACGATGCAGCGCGGCCCGGGCGCGGAGAACGCCTTCGGCGGCGTGGCGCAGGGCTACGCGGACAACGTGCCATTCCTGCTGCTCCCCGGAGGGCACGAAAGAGGCCGGTTCGGCGTCCACCCTTCCTTCGACGCGATCAGCCACTACAAAGGGATCACGAAGTGGTCGGGCTACATCAGCAAGGTGCAGCGGATTCCCGACCTTATGCGGTATGCATTCAATCTGATGAAGCAGGGCAGGCCCGGCCCCGTGCTGCTTGAGATCCCGATGGACGTGGCGGAGGAGGAGTTCCAGGGGCCGCTCGAGTACACGCCTTCGCGGCCGTTCCGCTCGGAGGCCGACCCGAATGACGTGCGGGATATCGTCAAGGCGATGCTGGCCGCGAAGGCGCCTATCATAAACGCGGGCCAGGGCGTGTTCTACGCCGAGGCGATGGCCGAGCTCCTGGAATTCGCGGAGCTTGTTAATGTGCCGGTCATGACTACCCTCGCCGGCAAGAGCGCGTTCCCGGAGAACCACCGCCTCGCGCTCGGCGCTGGCGCGCGCTCCGGCACGCTGATGGCGCACCGTTTCCTGCAAAAGACGGACTTTATGCTCGGCATCGGTACCGGCTTCAGCAACACGCTCTTCAACGCGCCGCTCCCGAAAATGGCAGTCCTGGCCCAGTCCACAAACTGCGCGGAGGACATCAACAAGGACCACCAGGTCCACATGGGCGCGGTGGGCGACGCTAAGCTGGTCCTTCGCCAAATGATCGAGGAGGCGAAGCGGCAGCTTGGCGGCAAGGGCAGGGGAGATGTGAACGGCGTCGCGGAAGAGGTCGCGACCATCAAGGCTGAATTCCTTAAAGAATGGTCGCCGATGCTTAACTCCAACGAGGTGCCGATCAGCCCTTACCGCGTCTTCACGGAGTTTCGCAAGGCCGTGGACGTGGGCAACACGATAATGACGCACGACTCCGGCTACCCGCGCGAGCAGCTTGTGCCTTTCTGGGAGACGACGACCCCGCACGGCTACATAGGGTGGGGAAAGTCCACGCAGCTAGGCTACGGCCTCGGGCTGGCGCTGGGGGCCAAGCTGGCCGCGCCCGAGCGGAACGTTATCAACATCATGGGGGACGCTGCGTTCGGCATGGCCGGGCTGGATATCGAGACGGCGGCGCGCAATAAGATCGGCATCATGACCGTGGTGCTGAATAACGGCGTTATGACGCACTACAGCGCCCACATGCCTCACGCCACGAAGAAGTACGGTAGCAACCGGCTTGGCGGCGAGTACGCAAAGGTGGCCGAGGGCCTGGGCGCGCATGCGGAAAAGGTGACGACTCCCGACCAGCTCGCGCCGGCCATCAAGCGCGCGCTGGCGGCGACGAAGACCGGCCAGCCCGCGCTGGTGGAAGCGATTACGAAGGAAGAAGAGAACGTGCCGAGGTACTGGTTCTGATGCCAATTACACCGACGATCGATTTAACGTGGTATGTTCGCGCGCCCGGACTGAAGGTGCGCCTCGCCGCCGGGGGCGTGGTAGCGCGGCGGGAGGGCGCGCGGCTGATGGTGGCGTTCACAAAAGAGAAGGCGTTCACCCAATTCGTGCTGCTAAAGGGGGGCGTGGACCCGGGCGAGACGCTTGAGATAGCTTCGGCCCGAGAGGTGACCGAGGAGACGGGAATAACGGACCTGCGACTGGTGACGAAGCTGGGCGTGGCCGAGCGGCTGAATTGGGACAAGGACCGGTGGGTGACGACGCACTTCTACCTGTTCGAGACGAAACAGGTGGAGGCGAAGCCGACCGACCAGGTCAAACACGAGGCGATGTGGTGGTTCCCGCTGGACGAGCTGCCTGACATGCTGTGGCCGGAGCAGCGGCGGCTGGTGGAGGACAACAGGGCGGCGATAAAGGCGGCGCTGGGGGTCTAAGAGGGCGCGGCCCGCACAGACATAATGGAGTCCGTGCGGGCCGCGAGATGGCCGTTACTTCTTGAGCTTGTCTTCTATGGACTTGACATCGTTGCGCTGAGCTTTGGTAAGGTTCTTCCAGTCGAGCTCTTTGCCCAGGTTGGCCGTCTTTTCCTTGTAGTGCTGGATGCGCTCGTCCAGGTAGGCGATCTTTTCCTGATGCTTCTTCTTCATCTTGTCGGTGTGGGAGCGGCGTAGCTCCTTCTCTTCGTTGGCCTTCTCCGCTTCCACAGCCTTCAACTTGTCTTGCTGGCGGCCGATGTTTTTCTCGACGTCTGCGATCACTTCCTTGCGGTGCTTGGCGTCCTTCACCGGCTCTTCGGCGGAGAGTGCCGCCTTCATTGCCTTGTGGTCCAGGCCCAGCTCTTTCAGTGCGGCAGCGGCAACAGTGTCTCCGCCAACTACGCCACGCTTGTACAGCGTGAGAGCGGTGTCTCTCCTCTGCTCTCCCAGAACGCCGCTGAACTTCTTGTATATCCACCGGCCGATCTTGTAGATGGTGATTGCGGCGCCCAGCGCGATTGCGCCTGCGGCCAGCACGGTAAGGATACCCCAGCCGATGGGGTTTGAAGCCAGCGCAACGGTCCCTGCGCCGGCGATGCCCGCGATACTTACGCCGGAGCTGATGGCTGCTGCCACGAAGGTAATGGCGCGCCGTACGGCCTTGCCGAACTTCTGCTCCATGGCGTACTGTACGGCTTTGACTACCTCGGGGTCGTGTCCCGCGGCCTTGGCGTCCGATGCGATCTTGTCCAGCGCCACCATCTTCTTGCCGGAGCTGACGGCCGCCCTCAGGTCGAAAATGGCGGCGATTGCGGAAAAGAAAAGGCCCACGGCGGCGCCGATTTTGGCGGCGACATTAAAGGCGGCGATAGCCCCTGACGATGCCTTCTCCAGGACGGCGGTGCCAATTGTGGCGCCGGTCTTGGCCTTGTTTCCCGTGGAGGTGGACTCCAGCGATTCTCGTGCCTTTTGGCCTTCCTCGGGAGTCTTCGCCTCTGGGTCTTGCGACCCTTGTTGGGAAGGGGTTGAGACCGGTGCCGGCGGGGCAGGAACGGGAGGCGGCGCTTCGGGCTCCGGTTCGGACTCAACGCCGGGGAAAACTATCGGCTTGAGAATTTCCTCAAGGTTTGGTTTGCCCTTGACAAGGTTCCCGAACTCCTCACCAACCTTCTGGCCCTTGGCCTTGCGGTCGGAAGTCTCCGATTCGCTCGGGATGTCGTTCTCTGGGGAGGGTGGGAGGGCGCCGACCTGCTCCGTGGCCTCGGCGACCAGGCTCGGCGCGTCCTTGCCACCCGCGCGCTGTACAACCGTTTCGGAGGTCTTGCGCGCCGCGGTGCGGGTGGAGACGGCGGCGTTCAGACGCGCTGCACATATCTGTTGCCGTAGTCGCGCTGAATTTGGCGCACGGCCAGGGACCGTTCCTGCGCGGTCGTGGGATGGCTCATTCGAGGGTCTGTCAGGTAAGCGACGTGGCGGTCGAAGGCGGAGGGCGCGGTGGCGACGGCCGTTTCAGCGGCGGATGATTCTCCATCCGCCGTTTCATTGGACCGCGTTTCGCCCTTGTCTTTTCCCGCGTCTCTGTGCTGAGACGCCTTTTTGCCCGCGTGGCTGGGATTGTCCGGCAACGGGTGCTCCTGGTTCTGCGCCCGGGCCATTCATAGACATAAAGGGCGAATCGCACCACGTTTCGTATCATACCAGCGTTTGCCGCAGCGAATCAATGCCGTCGCAAAAACATCGCCGCACCGCGGAGGGCCAAGTGCGGCGATGCCTTCGGAACGCTTATTTGAGGCCGACTCTGCCCACGCCGGACTTTGGATTGCCGGTGATGTGTTCGCGCACCAGGTGGGCGAACTTCACCTCTGCGTCGTCCTCCGGCGCGTAGCCGAGCACCTTCCGGGCGTTGGCAAGCGACCAGAAGGCGCGGGTGTTGTTGCTGATGCCGTAGACGACGTGGAATGGGATGCCGTGCTCATTGTCGATGTTCTCGGTCTCTATCGACTTCATGAAGATCTGGGTTGCGTCGCGCGCGCTGAAATAGCATCCGAGCACGCGCTTGAATGTGGCCTCGTCGCTGCCGTAGTTCTTGAACTCCAGCTCGCGCGGGTGGCCGATGCGGACCATGATGACGCCGAGCTTGCGGCCGGCGTTGGCGCCCTCAACGAGTAGCTCCCGACCGGAAGGGTGCGAGAAGTTGGGGAAGCCGTTGGCGAACAGGAAGCCCATGTGCTCGTACGTAGCCTTGGCCCAGCCGTAGAAATTGTCCGACAGTGGGTAGTCGTAAGGGTCGACTACCTCCTTCTTGCGCGTGTGGACCATGTTGTGCTCGTACCAGTCGGCGGCATGGTTGGAGCTGGCCATAACGACGCGGCGGACGCCTGCATCGTAGGACGTGCGGAAGATGTTGTATGCCATCTCCACGTTCTGCTTCTCGGAGAAGAAGTGGTCTATGGGGTCCGTTCGCTGGATCTTGTGGGCGAGATGCACCACGGCATCCACCCCTTCGAAGTACTTCGCGTACTTCTTGCGGTCGGGGTCGATCAGGTCGACGACCTCAATGCCGGGGACGGCCTTGCCGGTGCGGTCCTCTTTGCGAGAGTCGAGGAGCACCAGGTCATACTTTTCGCGGAAGCCGGGGAGCATCAGGCTTGCGACGTAGCCGGACGCGCCCGTTACCAGAACCTTTCGCTTTGCCACGTGTTGAGTCCTTGTTCACTTGAAATTATCAGGCGATATTCTACACTAGTTTGCCGGGTTGAACGGCGCAGAGCTTTCTATTACCGCATGAGAGAGGAACGAGGGCGTTCATAGAACGCCCCTGCGATGAAGCCGTGCCTTTAGTCAGGGCGCCTGTTTGTCCAGCCTGCCCACGGTGTTCTTGCCGGTCATCAGGCGCTCTATGTCCTTTGCATAGCGCACCTCGGAGTCGTCCTGCGGCTCGTAGCCGAGCACCTTGCGCGCGTTTGCGAGAGACCAGAATGCCCGGGTGTTGTTGGAGATGCCGTAGACTACCTGCCACGGTATGCCGTGCTCGTTATCGATGCTGGGAGTGTCGATGGCCTTCACGAAGAGTTGCGTGAGGTCGCGGGGGCTTAGCCACGCCCCGAGCCCCCGCTTGGCCGCGCCCAGGTCTTCGTATTTGCTGAGGTCCAGCTCGCCCGGGCCTCCGATTCGGACCATGACGACGCCCATGCGGCGGCCCACGCCGCCGTTGGCGAACAGGAAGCCGAGGTGCTCGTAAGTGGACTTGGACCAGCCGTAGAAGTTGTACGAGAGTGGCCAGGTGTACGGGTCCAGGTTTTCCAGTTTGCACTTCGAAATGAGGTCGCGCTCCCACCAGTTGGCGGCGTGGTTGGAGCTTGCCGAGACGATGCGGGACACTCCGGCGTCGTGCGAGGCGCGCAGGACGTTGTAGCACATGTCTATGTTCGCGCGCTGGCTCCAGTACTGGTCGATCTCCTGCTCGCCCTGTGTCTGGCGGACGTATCCAAGGTGCACGACCGTATCGATCCCGTCGAAGTGCTTCGCGTACTTGCTGCGGTTGGGGTCGGTAAGGTCGGCGATCTGTACGCCGGGCACCCTGGCGTGCGGGTGGTTTCGGCCGGCGCTGGTGAAGTCGCTCACGTCCAGGAGCGTGAGGTCGTATTTCTCGCGCAGGGTAGGGAGCATGAGGCCGGCGACGTATCCGGCCGCGCCGGTGACGAGCACTTTGCGTTTGGCCATGGGGGTGTCCTTTGGTGGGGTACGGGGTACAGGGTACGGGGTGAAGTAAGACAAGGCAAGAGGGAATGGAAAAGGGGAAACGGGGCGCGATTCTTGCAAGCTGAGGGGGTTCTTGCTATATTAGATAGACGCGGCGGCTACCCTCAGCCGCCCGTTGTTGTGACTGCCGCAGTTGACCGTGGGGCTGTAGCTCATCTGGGAGAGCGCTTCAATGGCATTGAAGAGGTAGGGGGTTCAAGTCCCCCCAGCTCCACCAACTCCCCCTTAGCCTGCTGAGAGAGCGTCCCGATGGCATCGGACGCTCCTCAACGGATTGCCTCAATGTCTATCCCCAGGGCCAGCAGCTTCCACTTTCTATCCCCCGTAAGCACCTTAGCTTCCAGCTTTTTGGCCAGCGCCAGGCATGCTCTGTCTCCGAGCGACAGGCCAGCCGCCTTTGTTGGGAGACGTAACATGCCGGCCTGATATGCCTGTTCCATATCGAAGGGCTCTATTGTCGCGTTCAACGACATCAGCATTTAATAGATGATCTCACCGGGAAGACCTCTTTCGGCCATCTTCGCCACGACCTCAGAGACGTTCACACTACTGATAGATGCAAGAGAAAGGGCCTCTTGCACTACTTCGGCGCCGCTCTCCTTCCAGAAGAGGGCAAGCACTGCCGATGAGTCCACAACGACCCTATTCACGAGCACTCTCCGCTTCCCGCTCTTTAATTAGCTCGTCAACTGGCGAGCCTGCGCCGCGATCATACTTTTTCACCATATCCTGGGTCCATCGGATTGCGCGCTCTCTCGCCATAACTCTCAGTTCGCCGTCTTCCTGGAGAAGGAGAATCACTTCCGTGCCGGGCACTATGCCCATGGCTTTTCGTATGTCGGAAGGAATGACAATTCTGCCACCATCGCTGACTGTTGTCATGCAGTTAGCAGAATGTCTTATGGCCATCTCGATGTCACCTCATGCTGATTATACCAGACATTCAAGTATGCGGCACTTAGTTCGCGGTACCCCGGACTCGCTTACAATAGATACACATACAACCAACCAGGAGCAGTCTATTGACCGAGACCGTGTCTGACGTGACCGTTGATGTAATGATCGAGATACCGAAGGGGAGCCGCAACAAGTACGAGTTCGACAAGAAGCGCGGGGTGCTGAAGTTCGACCGGATGCTGTTTTCTTCCGTCCACTACCCGAGCGACTACGGGTACATTCTGGACACGTGGGCGGAGGATAATGACCCCCTTGATGCCCTGGTGCTTTTGTGGGAGCCGACCTTCCCGGGATGCCTGATTGAGGCAAAGCCGGTGGGGCTGTTCAAGATGTGGGATGAGAAGGGACCGGATATGAAGATACTGTGCGTGCCGGTGGCGGACCCGTTGTGGAACCACATCAACCGGCTGTCGGAGGCCCCCCCGCACTTGCTGAAGGAGATCGAGCACTTTTTCACCATCTACAAGGAGCTTGAGTAGAAGAAGACCGGCGTGGAGGGGTGGGAAGACCGGGACGCTGCAATCAGGGTTGTGAGGGAGTCACAGGAGGCATTCAAGCGGCTGAAGCACTGAGGTAAGCCGCAGGAACGCCACAGGGCCGGCACACGTGCCGGCCCTGTGCGTTTGGAGGCCGTCCTAAAACCTAGCGCGCCGGCTTAACGAGCGGCTTCAGGGAAATGGTGGTCTGGACCAGGATGCCGTTAGCCCAGTAGAGGCCGGTTGTGCCGTTCGGCAGGATGTCGTACCTCTCATTGCCAGTGTAGTCCATGAACGTGATCGAGGTTATGGCCGAGCCGTCCAGCTCAAAACCTTTCGAGTAGTGGCCGATCGGCCTACCGTCCGCGGACGGGTGGCCGGGAGAGACCGTTAGCGTTCTGCCGTCGGCGAGCTCGATTCGCACCATCTTGTGGCCTGCGGGCGAAGGCACCTTGCCTGTCGCGGCCACCGTTGTCTGCACCTTCTGGCCCCTCGGGTCCATCGTCCAGATCGGCATGCCGACGAATGCCGCGCTGACCGCCACCGGCCCGCTCGGTGTGTCTATCATCGCTTCGCCCGGCAGGCAGATAGGGCAGGTAACTACAGTGGGCTCTTCCTTGTGGACAAGCTGGGCGCCGAGCTGGTCTACGATGCCGGAGATGGCCAGGCCGTTTCCGGCGCGGTTGGCCCGGAAGTCATAACGAAAGTTGCCGTTGACCGGCTCAACGCCTAGGGCGTTGAGCTTCTTATACTCGCGGTATATCTGCAGCTTCTGCGCGTCCGAGTAGTCGCTCCTGCCGGCGATGCCGAGGCGCGACGTGATCGCACCGAACATCTCCTGGTCGGCGCGGATTTGCATGAAGAGCTCTTTCGCGCGAGACTCCTCTTGTCCTTCGCGGCTGACGGGGTAGTAGTCGGGGTCGCAGAAGAAGAAGTCCGGGTACTTGCCGATCAGGAAGTACTTGATCTGCGTGATTGACATTGGGCCGCCCGGCGTTGGTGTGGCGGTGGAGGCCGCCGGGCTGGAGCAGGCGGCGATGGCGATTAGTAGAGCTAGAGACAGAAGCACCCTGGTCATCCACACACTCCGAAGGGATATATCTCTAGTATATCCGGGGTGTGCTAGCCCTCAGGCGGGTCCTTTGAGGGAACTACGGTGTCAACTTCGCGTCTGTTTCCAGCGTGAGGTTCATGGCGGCGATGGCGATCTCTATCTGGTCGTCGTCCGGCTGGCGGGTCGTCAGCGCCTGGAGGGCCAGGCTTGGCGCGGTGATGAGGCCGACGAGCGGGTTACCGGAATGGAAGCCGCTGAAGCGGATCACCTCATAGCTCACTCCGGCAATGACCGGGAGGAGCAGAATGCGGGAGGAGATCAGCCACCACAGGGGGTCGCGACCGATGACGGTGAAGACGGCGATAGCAACCAACATAACGACTAGCAGGAACGCCGTGCCGCAGCGTGGGTGGGCGGTGGGGTACTTGCGTATCGCGCTGATTTCAAGCGGGTCCTGCCGCTCCTGCGCGTGGATGGTCATATGCTCCGCGCCGTGGTACATGAAGACGCGGCGTATCTGCTCGACGCGGCCGATGAGGATGACGTAGGCGAGGAAGATCGCAAGGCGGATAAGGCCCTCCGCGAGGTTGCTCAGGAACTCGGACCCGAGGACGCCTTCCAGGAGGCGGCTTGCGAGGACCGGGACCATGAAGAAGAGCCCCATGGCAAAGGCGAACGAGATGGCCATCGTGCCCGCCATCGCCGCGCCGCTGATCTTCTCGCCCTCGGCCTCTGCGCCGACGTTCGCGGAGTACCTGAGGGCCTTCATGCCGATCGTGAGCGACTCGGCAAGCACAAACATGCCGCGGATGAAAGGGACCTTCCTGAGCTTCCCGAGGAAAATCTGGTTGATTGGCTCCGCGTGGAGGGCTATGCTGCCGTCCGGCCTTCGCACTGCAATGCAGGCGTGGCGCCGCCCGCGGATCATTACACCCTCTATGATGGCCTGTCCGCCGTATGTGGTCCGGGAAGGGGATGGCATTTGGCGCTACCGTTGGGGAGTGGTTTCAGACAAAGAAATAGGGGTGAGACATCTCACCCCTATGATTATACGCAAACTGCAGGACGCGTTACTTGAGGTTGTAGCGCCGCTTCATGCGGTCTACGCGGCCCTCAGTGTCCACTATCCTCTGCTCACCCGTATAGAAAGGGTGGCACTCGCGGCAGATCTCGACCCTGATTTCCGGCCTGGTGGAGCCGGTGGTGTAGGAACGGCCGCAGCCGCAGACGATGCGTGCCTCAGGGTAATACCTGGGATGGATATCTGTCTTCATTGTTATTCCCCTTTCAGAGGATAAACGCTCGCGCGCTTCTTGTCCTTGGCGGCGAACTCGAACTTTACCTCGCCGTCCACGAGCGCGAACAACGTGTGGTCGCGACCGACGCCGACGTTCGACCCAGCGGCGATCTTGGTGCCGCGCTGGCGGACGATAATCGACCCGGCGGAAACGAGTGTGCTG
This sequence comes from SAR202 cluster bacterium, assembly GCA_016872355.1. NCBI lineage: Bacteria > Bacillati > Chloroflexota > Dehalococcoidia > SAR202 cluster bacterium. The sequence goes on from VGZY01000046.1 coordinate 15,775, forward strand.
TCATAGGCCTTCACGCCCAGCCGCTGGCCGTTACTATCTCGGCCGTTCTTTGAGCTGCCGGCGCCCTTTTTGTGTGCCATCTCTGTTTACTCCAATCCCGGCTAGGCTACGGTGATGCCGGTTACGTTGAGGTCTACGAACGGCTGGCGGTGGCCGTTTTTGTGACGGTTGCGAGTCTTGGACTTGTACTTGAAGACGATGAGCTTCTTGCCCTTGCCGTGGGCTTTGATCTGCGCCGTCACCCTTGCGCCCGGGACGGTGGGATCGCCCACGGTGACCTTGCCGTCCTGGGAGACCAGCACGACGTCCGTCAGCTCTAGGGTATCGCCCTCGTTCCCTTCGAGGGTCTCGACGCGAATGGTGTCGCCCTCTTCGACGCGGTACTGCTTGCCGCCTGTTTTGACGATTGCGTAAGTTGCCACTTCTGTCACCTGAGCCAGCTTTTCTGACTATTCTCGCGGCATGCGCCGGAGGAATGCCTATGTTTTGAACACAAGAAAAGACGGTGCGGAGCCCTTGACTTTGCTTTTTGTCGTCCGGAAATGAACCCGGCCGGTGGGCAAACGGGACCCAACACTCGTCACTTCCCGCTATTATACACTATAGACGCAAGTACCTGTCCGCATTTTCGAGGGAAAATGCGGGGGCTTTTATTACCGCCCGCCCTGGGGCCGGCAATAAATGAGATGCGCGTCAGAGTATTTGCGATTCGTCGCCGGCTACGCCTTGCCGATCCGGAAGATCTTGGTCCCGCAGGCCGGGCAGGTCCCCTGGGTGGCCGGGCGGCCGTTCTTCAGCTTGACGGCCGCGGGCTTTGAGATCTGCCTCTTCGCGCGGCACTTAAAGCAGTAGGCTTCCATAGCTATTCCTCCCAAGCTTTGTAGCTAGAAGATATACTTCTGTCCTAGCTATGTCAATACCTTCAGCTATGCCCCAGCCGATTCCTGGGCCCAATTTTGTGGCAATGGTGGTCGCACAGCGCCGTTTTCTTCGGAATCCGTATTGACCAGAGGGCGGCGGACGGCGCAATCCCGCGTCAGAGGAAGACCTTGTCGGACCTCCATCCTCCTGACCGCTGATCGAACACGAGCAGGGCCAGGAACCGGCCGCCAGACGTGTACACGCGGATTTGGCTCCCGGCGCCGTCGCTCGGCGGCGGCACGATGGCGGTCACAGGCCTGCCGTGGCGTATGGCTGCCTCGCCGTCCGGCCCGACCGTGACAGCCTGCAGGTGCTCGACCGCTGCGTCAAACGGTCGCAGAATTCCGGCGGCCCGGTCCTCTTCCAGGGCGACCAGGGCGACGTCCAGACCGGTGGCGCTTTCGATATCGAAGGGCCCTACGCGCCGCCGCTCCAGCGCCGTCATGTGGGCGCCGCACCCAAGCCGCTCGCCGACATCGTGCCCAAGGGAGCGCACGTAGAATCCGCGACCGCAGGTGATGTCCACCGTGAACGAGGGCAGGGAGGTCTCGATGATTTCAAGACTGTAGACGCGGACCTTCCGGGTAGTCCTCTCCACCTCCTCGCCGCTCCTCGCAAGGTCGTACAGCCTGCGGCTCTGGACCTTGATGGCGCTGTACATAGGGGGAAGCTGATCAATTTCGCCATGGAAAGACTTCAGCACGCCTTCCAGGTCTGGAGGTCTGACGGCAGATGGATCGACCGTGCGGACAACAGTGCCGTCGGAGTCGTAGGTGTCGGTCTCCACACCCAGGAGGAAGGTGGCGCGGTAGACCTTCTTACCCTCCATCAGATGCTCGACCATGCGCGTGCCCTGGCCCAGGCAGACGGGCAAGACCCCGGACGCTATGGGGTCCAGAGTGCCTGCGTTGCCGACCCGCTTCTGGCCCGATGCCCGCCTGATCCGGCGGACCACGTCCATGCTGGTGATCCCGGACGGCTTGTTGATGTTAAGGATGCCGTTCAGCTGGCCGTCAGCCGGCATAAGCCCTTCCGCGGCGAGCAGGGTAACGGCCCAATGCTGCATGGAGCCTAACCATCCTTCGGCGCTCCATCAGCGAGCTCGCCCTGTTCGACGGTGGGCGTCCCTCCGCCTGACTTACCGCGCTGGGAGAGTGTCTTGTCGATGAGCCTGTTCATTTTGATCGCGTGCTCGATCGTCTCATCAAGGACGAACGCCATGTGAGGCACGGACCGCAGCTCCACGTTCTCTTTCGTGGCGTGCCGGATATACTCGGCGGCGGAGCGCAGGGCGCGCATCGCCCTCTTCTTCTCCTGCTCGTCTCCCATCACGCTTACGAACACGCGCGCGTTCTTGAGGTCCGGAGACGTCTCCACGCGCAACACGCTGACCATGCTGGAGAGACGAGGGTCCTTGACCTCGAGGCTGATCGCCCGGCTGATCTCGCGCTGGAGCAGTCCGTTCACCCTTTCCAATCGTCGGGTAGTCATCGCGGCCCTCCGGTCTCTTTCAGTTTCATTATGAGCAGGCTGTAGCCCTTTTCGCGTTGCCGGTCCACGAGCCGCAATGGCCTCCTGTTGGAACGAAGGGCATCCTGCAGCCTGGTGATTAACGTGGAGCCCCCTGCGATGAGCAGCGTCCCGCTCGGGCCCAGGACTGCCGCTGCCTGTATCGCACGGGCCACGGCCGCATCTGTGCCTTCGTCCTCGCGCAGGGCGCCGGCGACCAGGTCGAACCCGGCTTCGGGGACGGTCGGGTCTATGTCCATCGAATGTACGGTGGCGACACTGTCCGCAGGCAAGCCGTTGATAACGAGGCTGTCTTTAGTATACCTGAGGGCAAGCAGGTCGCGGTCAAACAGGGTTACGGACTGCAGGCCAAGTGCCTTCAGAGCTGCCACCGCCGTATGTCCCTGCCCAGGGTTGAAGAAGGCGCCGCTTCGCGCCGCGCCGAGGTTGCGGAGGCCGGCGATCAACAACCGCGACTGGAAGCTCAGCGTGTCGAACTCCGGCAGTCCGAAGGCTATCCGCATGTGCACACTGGCCTTACCGTAGCTGAATTGCACTTCTGCCCGGAGATAAGGGTCGTCATCTCCATTCACGCCGCCGTCCGGCCCGTCGCCGGCGAAACGGTAGTGGAACGCCGTGTGGCCGGACCCTTGCTTTACGTGCGTTACCTCACGTCCGGGGTCGCCGGCCAGCGCACCAGCGACCATATCGTGCAGGCGCTCTACAACAACGACCGCGGCCATGCCGTCGGCCCTGAGGTGCTTGCGCGCCCCCAGCAGGAATGACGTGATCGCCGCGTCGCCCGCTTTGGCGGGAATGTTCGAAATTACCAGGTCGAAATCCGGATCTTTCACGGAATCGTAACCCAGGCTACCGTACACTGTTGCGCCGGCGACGCCGTTAGTTTCTGCGTTGCGCCGGGTGTACTCGATGGCGAGGGCGTCACGGTCCGTCATGTGGGTCTCTGCGGCCCAACCCGTCTTGAGCAGCGTCAGCCCGATGGGACCGTAGCCGCACCCAAGGTCGAGCACCTTGCGAAACTTGCGGGGCTGGAGGTCGGCAACGGTGCGCAGGAGGAGCTGAGTGCCCGTATCTACGTGGAAGCTGCTGAAGAGGCTGTCCGACACCGCGAACTGCAGCGTCTGCCCGTGGAACTTGAACAGGAGAGTCTTTTTAGGAGTGGGAGTAGATGGCATAGGGGTCCGGGGTAGTGTAGCCTGCGCGATTCATCGCGCCTCTGCCGACTGAGGGCAAGACAGGCGCGATGAATCGCGCAGGCTACAAGGTGTTCTTACTCGTCCTGCTCCAGTCGGTGAGCCTCGACAATGTCGCCTTCGGCGAAGTCCGTGAACCCGTCCACCGTGAGGCCGCCCTCGAAGCCGGTGCCAAGCTCGCGAACGTCGTCCTTGAAGTGCTTGAGGCTGCTCAGCTCGCCCTTGGCGAGGAGCTTCCCGCCTCGCAGCACGTGGATGATTGTCCCACGGCTTACCTTGCCGGAGTTGACATACACGCCCGCAACCTTGCGCTTCGCGATGTTGAAGACGGCGCGCACGGTGGCGACGCCCTCGGTAATATCCCTCACCTCCGGCGTCAGCAGGCCCTTCAGCGCCTTCTGGACGTCCTCCGCCAGGCGATAGATGACATCGTAGTGGCGAAGGTCTACACCTTCCTGTGTGGCCAGGGCCTTGGCGCCCGGCTCGGGCCGGCTGTTGAAGCCCACGATGATGGCCTCGGAGGCGACCCCCAGGAGCACATCGCTCTCGGTAACGCTGCCCGCCGCGGCATGGATAACGTTGACGCGCGTCTCGTCGGTGTTTACCTGCTCCAGCGCGTTGAGAATGGGCTCGATGCTTCCCTGCACGTCGGTCTTGACCACCAGGTTCAGCGCCTTCACCTCGCCGGACTCGATCTTGGCGTGGATCTCCTCCAGCTTCATTTTGGTGCGGCCCAGCCGCTCCGCCTTCTCCTTCTCGAACGTCTCAACCATGGAGCGGGCGGTCTTTTCGTCCGCGGTGGCGGAGAACTTGTCGCCGGCCTGAGGCACGCCGGTCATACCCAGGAGCTCCACAGGCTGCGAGGGTAGGGCGGCCTCTATCCGCTCACCGCGATCGTTCAGCATCGCTTTGATGCGCCCGCGGACACCTCCGGCGACGATGTTGTCGCCTATCCTGAGTGTGCCTGTCTGAACGAGGACTGTAACGACGTGTCCCTTGCTCTTGTCGATCCTGGCTTCGAGCACCACGCCTTCTGCAAGCCTGTCCGGGTTGGCCTTGAGTTCGCCGACCTCCGCGACAATCACGATGTTTTCCAGCAGGTCGTCTATGCCGATGCCCTTCAGGGCGGAAACGGGGACGGAGATAACGTTGCCGCCCCACTCCTCCACCATCAGGTCGTGCTCGGCGAGCTGGCGCTTGACCCTCTCCGGGTCCGCCTCCGCCGTATCGATCTTGTTGATCGCACAGATGATAGGCACTCCGGCGGCCTTCACGTGGTTGATCGCCTCGATCGTCTGCGGCATGATGCCGTCGTTCGCGGCGACGACGAGGATCGCGATGTCCGTGACCTGGGCGCCGCGGGCGCGCATGGCGGTGAACGCCTCGTGGCCCGGGGTATCCAGGAAGGTGATCTTGTTGCTCTTGTACTCAACCTGGTAAGCGCCGATATGCTGGGTGATGCCGCCGCTCTCGCCGGTCACGATATGGCTGTGGCGAACGGCGTCCAGCAGCGTTGTCTTGCCGTGGTCGACGTGGCCCAGGATAGTCACGACCGGCGGGCGGAGCTGGAGCTTGGACTGGTCCTCTTCCTGGTGCTTGAGCACGATGGAGCCCGGCCCCTTTGCCGCCTTGGGAGCATTGACGGGGAAGCCGAAGCTCTGCGCGATCTTCTCGGCGACCTCAAATTCGATGACATCGTTGATGTTGAACATGAACCCCAAACGCATGAGGCGCTTGATGACCTCAATGGGGTCTACGGACATCTTGCCGGCGAGCTCCTTGACGGATATGGCTCCCGGGATGTCGAGCGCTTTGGGAGGGGCGACTGCCCTGGGCGCCGCCGGAGGGCGGGCTTGCGGGGCCTGGGGAGGGCCGTTCTTCTGCGGGGCTGCTGCTGCCTTCTGGGGAGGTCGGCCCTGTGGGGGCCTGCTCGCCCCCTGGGGTGAGCGATTCTGGGGGGCGCTGCCGTTTCTTCGTGGCTGTGCGGCTCTGTTAGTCATATGGCCTCCAGTGGTTGAAGCCCACGAGGGTGGCTGCGCATCATCGGTCGGCGGATTGATTAAGGTGTGGCTGGTTATCTCATAACTGTAACCAGTCTCGCCCAGTCATCGTCTTCCATCTTGGTGCGAAGCGCATACTCTATGCGGCTTTTTTTGATTTGGCCGGGGGCCTCGTGCACGTCCTTGCAGACGTAGGCCCCCCGGCCGGGTAGTTTCCCTGTCTCATCGATCTGTACCGCATTGCCGGTTGTGGCAACAACCCGCATAAACTCACCCTTGGCGGCCTTCTTGCCGCAGACGATGCAAGTCCTTTGTGGGACGTGCTTCTGTTTACGAGCGCCGACGGTAGGCATCTACACAGGTCTCGGTTAGCGTTTCTTGCCGGCCTTGGTCTTGCGCGCGGCGCTATCGTCGCGGCCGCCGCCGCCCTTCTTCTTCTTGCTGCCGGCGCCGCGGAAGCGCAGCTCGTCGATATCCTCGGCGAACCTGATCATGCCCGGCTCGCCGGATGGCATGCCGCGCACGCGCCAGATGTCGTCCGAAACGTCGCGCAGGGAAGTCGCCCGGTCCAGCGAGGGTATGGGAACGAGCTCCTCAATGGGCTCAGGCTCCTGCACCTCAACAGCCGCGGGCTCCTCCACCGCCTCAACTTCTTCAACCTCTGCAGGCTCGGTAACCGGTTCAAGCTCGACCGGCTCCTCGGCCACAACAGGCTCAGGCGCCGCGACGACGGGGGTCTTCTTCCTGGCAGCAGGCTCCTGGACGGCAACCTTCGGCTTCTCGGCCTGGGCGGGCTTCTCAACGACCGGCGCGGGCGGCGGCGCAATGCTGGCTGCTTCCACATCGCTCTTGATGTCGATCTTGAGGCCCGTGAGCTTGGCCGCCAGCCTGGCGTTCTGCCCTTCCTTGCCGATGGCGAGGGAGAGCTGGCGCTCGGGCACAACGGCCATCGCCGTGCCGGCGTCGCGGTTAACGTCCACGCGCAAGACCACGGCGGGGCTCAGCGCGCTGGCGATGAACTTGCCGGGGTCCTTGTTCCACTGGACCACGTCGATCTTCTCGCCGTGGAGCTCGTTCACGATGTTCTGGATGCGGATGCCGCGCAGGCCCACGCAGGAGCCCACGGCGTCCACGCCCTCTTGCTTGGCCCATACGGCGACCTTGCTGCGGGAGCCGGCCTCGCGGGCGATAGCGACAATCTCCACCGCGCCGTTGTAGATCTCCGGCACTTCCATCTCGAACAGCCGCTTGATCAGCAGCTTTTCCGCGCGGGAGATGACTATCTCGGGGCCCTTGTTTGACTGCCGCACCGACTGGAGCAACACCTTGAACTTCTGCCCGACCTTGTAGCGGTCGGTCGAGACCTGCTCAGAGGTGGGCATCACCGCTTCGGCCCGGCCGAGCTCCACTATCACCTGCTTCGGCTCGACGCGCTGCACAGTGACGGTGAAGACCTCGCCTTCCTTGTCGGCGTACTCCTGGAACACCAGGTCGCGCTCCGCCTCCCGCAGGCGCTGGATGACGACCTGCTTGGCGGTCTGCGCTGCGATGCGGCCGGCGCTGTGCGGGATTGTGCCCGTCTGGATCACGTCCCCTGCGACGGCATCTTTCTTTACCTTGCGGGCGTCCGCCACGGATATCTGGCTGACCGGCTCGGTTACCTCGTCAACCACCGTTTTCACGATGAAGACGTGCACCTCACCGGAACCCGGGTCAAGCTTGACCTGGATGTCCTGGCCGGCGACGATCGCGTCCTTCTTGTACGCCGAGACGAGCGCCGATTCAATGGCGTTCAGGACGATCTCCCGTGGGAGGTTCCTCTCCGCGGCTAGCTGGGTCAAAGCGATTATGAAATCGCTCTTCATATTCTCCACCCCTGAAACAAAGAAAGTGGGGAAGCCCCACTTCTAAACGGTCCCGGAATACGTTGCCCTCAATCGTGACAAATCCGGCTGGACGCCGGATTTCTAGATAAGGGCTATTCACATGGGAGTATATCATTTCCCCTTTCGGCATACAAGGTTACGTTACCCCAGTGTCTTTGCTCAGTGATATTGTCAGTAGGTAACTGCTCAGTGAATATGTCAGTCCATGAGAGGACTACATTTGACCGAGCGAGAAGCGAAGAGAGCACAGATACTGAACCTTGTTCTGGAGGGGC
>VGZY01000047.1 GCA_016872355.1 SAR202 cluster bacterium
CTTCGAAACATGCCTGACGGCGGATGCCGGGGCTAAAAATTCGCCCGAACATGACATCAATTTGAAGAGGCTCGTCCAAAACCCTCTCCTCCCGAGGTAACGCAAAGGTCTCCCGAGGGAGAGGCCTTTGCCGCTCTGGGCAAAGGGTGAGGGCTAAGGCTGTTCTGTCCCCCCCTCTTACCTCTCCCTTGACGGGAGAGGTCGGCCCGATTCTTCATCGGGCCGGGTGAGGGTGACCGGGGTTGGGTGCCCCTCGAAGGCGCGTCTACAGTTTGCAAAAACCAGGCCCGCCAGGAGAAATCGAGATGTTCCGTCTCAAATCAATAGTCCTGATGCTTCTCGTCTCCCTGTCCCTGCTCGCCGTGGCGTGCGACAGCCCGTCGCCCTCCCCCACGGCCACATCGGCCCCTGCCGCACAACCGACCGCGACTGTTGCCGCCGCCACCGCTACGGCCGTGGTGCCGACCGCCGTGCCCACGCCCTCCCTGTTTCCGTACAGGGTGACCGACAGCGACGGCAAGGAAGTAGTCTTCGACAAAGCGCCGGAGCGCATCGTCTCGATAGACTCCGCGCCTGTGGAGATACTCTTCGCCATCGGCGAGGGTGACCGCATCGTCGGCACGCACGATTTCATTACCTACCCGCCGGAAACGGCAGACATCGCGAAGGTCGGCTCCGCATTCGGCCTCAACGTGGAGCAGATCGTCGCGCTGAAGCCGGACCTCGTCTTCATCTTCTCCCAGGGAAACAAGGAAGCCCTTGAGAAGGCCGGGCTGAAGGTGCTTTACCTCAAGAGCCTGAACGACGACTTCCGCGCCATCCCTGACAGCATCCGCATGTGGGGCCGCATTACCGGCAGCGTGGACGCTTCCGAGACGGTCGCCGCCGACTTCGAGTCCCGGCTCAAGGCAATCGAAGCCGGCATGTCCACGCGCGGGGACGGCCCGCGCGCTTTCCAGGATGAGGGCGACCTCTGGACGCCCGGGCCGGACACGCTGACCGGGGCAGTCTTCAGGCTGCTCAAGCTTCAGAATATCGCCTACGACGTTTCCGGGTACTATCAGATGAGCCCGGAGACGATCGTCTCCCGCAACCCGCAGGTCATCGTCGCCTCCTACGGCGACACCATCAGCAAGCGGCCGGGAATGGAAAAAGTGGACGCAGTCGTTAACAGCCGGATATACATTCCTGATGACGACTCCCTCAGCGTCCCAGGCACCCGGTACATCAGTGGAGTGGAAAAGCTCGCAAAGTGGGTCTACCCGGACCTGGCCCTGGCGGGGAAATAACCCAGCTACCGATTCATCGGGGCGCGTCTTTGGGGCCATGGTCCCTGTCTCGGTAGGGGCGGGTCTGAGACCCGCCCTGGTTGGACACCCGTCACCGAGCCTTTGCCGGTCAACCTGACATTCGATCACGAGGCGCTCTTGGTCCGCGCACCATTGACGAAAAACCTCAAACTCTTCTCGAAGGCCCTCCCGCTGGGCCGGACGGCCCGCGCGTCGAATCTGCGGGGCTTCCCTTGGGGCCGGGTGGCCTTCGGCGCTCTCCTGCTCCTGGTTTCCGCCATTGTCGCAGGCGGGGTGGGCTCCGTCGCCATCCCGCCGCTGGACACCGTCCGCATCATCGCCTCGCGCCTGCCGTTCGTCGAGATATCGCAGACGTGGGCGGATACCTCCGGAACGATCCTGTGGAATCTCCGCCTGCCGCGCGTCGTGCTGGCGGGCCTTACCGGCGCGGCGCTGGCCGTCTCCGGCGCGACGTACCAGGGCCTCTTCCGCAACCCGCTCGCGGACCCCTACCTCATAGGCGTCGCGTCCGGCGCGGGCCTGGCCGCCACCATCGTCCTGCTTGCAGGCGTGCCCGTGCTCATCCTCGGCTTCAGCGTGCTGCCCGTGGCCGCGTTCCTCGGCGCTGTGACCGCCGTGACGCTCGCCTACCTGATATCTCGCAACGCCGACGGGATGCACCTGACGACACTCATCCTGGCAGGCGTTGCCATAACATCGCTGACCACCGGGATCACGACGCTGATTATGCTGCGGAGCGCCCCAGACCTCCGCCCGGTCTTCAGTTGGCTCCTGGGGGGCTTCAACTCCGCTCAGTGGACGCACAGCGCGATGCTTCTCCCGTACCTGCTGCTCGGGACGGGCGCGATCATGGCGTACGCGCGAATCATGAACCTGATGCAGCTGAGCGAGGAGCACGCGAAGCAGATGGGGGTGAATGTGCAGCGCGCGAAGCTGGTGCTGCTCGCCGCCGCGACCCTCGCGACGTCCGCGGCCGTCTCCTTCAGTGGCCTCATCGGCTTCGTGGGCCTCATCGCGCCGCACGCCGTGCGCCTAGTGTGGGGGACGGACTACCGGTACCTGGTGCCGATGTCGGCGCTGATAGGCGCGTCGTTCATGATCGTAGCCGACCTGGCCGCGCGGACAGTCGCAAGTCCGGCCGAGCTGCCGGTCGGGGTCGTCACCGCCTTCTGCGGCGCGCCGTTCTTCCTGTACCTGCTGAAGGCGAGGAAGGCCAACTAATGCTCTCTATTCGAGACGTACATTTCTCATACCGCGGCAAGGCCATCCTCACCGGGCTCAGCCTGGACGTGCAGGACGGCGAGCACGTCGGGCTGGTCGGCCCTAACGGCGCGGGGAAGTCCACGCTTATCAAGATCATAAGCGGGGTCCTCCGCCCTGCCTCGGGAAGCGTCCACATCAACGGCGCGGACATCACAGCCATGAGGCCGCACGAGCGCGCCAGGCTGGTCGCGGTGGTCCCGCAGGAGACGCACCTGCCTGCAGGGATGACGGTGCTGGACCTCGTGCTGCTGGGGCGCAACCCGCACATGAAGCTGCTGCAATGGGAGGGGCCGGACGACAGGGCCGTGGCGATCCGGGCGATGGAGCTTACGAACATCGACCAGATGGCGGACAGGTACCTCAGCACCCTGTCCGGCGGGGAGCGACAGAGGGCGGTCGTCGCCATGGCGCTGGCGCAGGAGTCGCCTGTGCTGCTCATGGACGAGCCCACATCAAGCCTGGACCTGGCGCACCAGGCGAAGGTGCTGGACATGGTGGCGGAGCTACATCAGAAGCGGCGCGGCGCGGTGCTTATCGCGATGCACGACCTGACCCTCGCGGCGCAGTACTGCCACCGCCTGGTCATGCTATCGGAGGGACGAACGTACGCGCAGGGCCAGCCATCGGAAGTTCTGACCGTGGAAAATATCTCGAAGGTGTACGGGGCATCAGTCTTCGTTCTCCCCCACCCGACCGGCGGCACACCGGTGGTGGTGGGGAGAAGGGAATAGTGAATTTAGAATAGTGAATAGTGAATTGAACATCCGGGAGTTGCTTCGGCTGATAATTCACTATTCACTATTCTAAATTCACTATTCCCTAAATCGGCAGCAATCCGTACCGCTCGGGGTTGAGGCGATTGAACTGCTCGCCGTAGCCGGCGCCGCCAGCGAAGCCGTTGAGGTAGCCGATGCCGCCGTCAACGCGCTCGCGGAAGAGCTTCATCGTCTTTGACCGGTCCTGGCCCTTTCGGGTCTGCGTCGTGGCGAACTCGTCCAGCGCGTTCATCTTCCTGTCGATCACGTCCGTGATGTCGATCGTGATCTCGGGCGCCTTTCGGGTGGTGCCCATAAGCTGGTCGCTGCGGAAGTCCTGGTAGTAGAACATGAAGACGTTCTTGACGGCGTGCGGCGCGAGCGGCGAGGGGGAGCCGTCCGCGCGGCCGGAGTCCATGTGGTCGTGCCGGCCGAACTCGGTCGGGTGCGGGCACAGCACCGTGTCCGGCTTGAACTCGCGCATCATCTTGATGACGACCTTGTACTCTTCCATCGTGAAGAACATGGGGTTCTCGGGGAAGTCCAGCATTGTCCACTTCTGGACGCCAAGGATCTTGCAGGCGCGGTCAAGCTCCGCCTTCTTCATGTCCTTGACCTTTTGCAGGTCCTTGAGCTTGTCGTCACCCATCTCGGGGAATACGTTGAAGGCGTGGGTCACCGCGCCGGTGGTGAGGCTGACGAAGAACACCTCGTCGCCGCGGTTGATGTGTTTGACGACCGTCCCGCCGGCCCTCTCGACGAGGTCCGCCGGGTGCGCCGTGATGACCATGATCTTGTTCGGCATGTGAATCTCCTCTCACTTGCGGCTTGGCTGCCTTTACGCTGCCCGCGATTTTATAAGCCCCGGCGCACCCGCGCAAGTGAGAGGGGCCAGCGCAGGCGTTCAGTCAATCTACGCATATCGCGTAAGCTACAGGTAACTATCTATGACCGCTCGCACGATAATGGTCCAGGGGACCGCGTCCAATGTAGGCAAAAGCCTGTTGGTTACCGCGCTGTGCCGCATCTTCAAGCAGGACGGCTACCGCGTTGCGCCGTTCAAGGCCCAAAACATGTCGCTGAACTCCTACGTCACCGCCGACGGGGCGGAGATAGGCCGCGCCCAGGTGGTCCAGGCGGAGGCAGCGGGCGTCCTGCCCACCGCGGAGATGAACCCGATACTCCTCAAGCCGGAGGTGGACTCCCGCTCACAGCTCATCGTCCTCGGCAGGCCGGTCGGCAAGCTGGAATCCCGCAACTTCAACCAACGCAAGGACACCCTTTGGGACGCCGTCACACAGTCACTGGACAGCCTCCGGGCCCAGTACGACATCGTCGTCATCGAGGGCGCGGGCAGCCCGGCGGAGATCAACCTGCGTCGCGGCGATATCGTGAACATGGAGGTAGCGCTCTATGCCCGCTCCCCCGTCCTTCTGGCCGGGGACATCGATAAGGGAGGCGTCTTCGCATCGCTGCTAGGCACTCTCATGCTTCTTGCGCCGAAGGAGCGCGAGCTCGTCTGCGGCGCGGTCATCAACAAGTTCAGGGGCGACGTCTCCATCCTGCAACCTGGCTTGCGACAGTTTGAGGCGTTAGCCGGCGTGCCCGTGCTCGGTGTCGTCCCTTACTTCCGCGATATCTACATCCACGAGGAGGACTCGCCGTCCGCCAGGAACACTGCGCCGCGTCCCGGCGCTGCCGTCGACGTGGCGGTCATCGCACTTCCCCACATCGCCAATTTCGACGAATTCGACCCGCTAGCCCGCGAGGAGTGCGTAAGTTTGCGCTACGTCCGCTCAGCCGGGGATCTGGGCTCGCCGGACCTGATCATTATTCCCGGCACCAAGACGACCATCCCGGACCCGCTTCATTTGCGAACAACAGGGATAGCCTCTGCAATCCTCGCCCGCGCCCGCGAGGGCATGCCGGTCATTGGCATTTGCGGCGGCTTCCAGATGCTGGGCCGGTCGGTGCATGACCCCGGCGGAGTCGAGTCCGCAAGTGAGTCTGCAGATGGCCTGGGCCTTCTGCCCGTAACCACCCGCTTCGTCGGCGAGAAGCAGACCCACCAGGTCACCGGATCCGTTTCCCGCGCCACCGGTCTGCTCGCCGGCCTTGAGGGAGTCCCTTTTGAGGGCTATGAAATCCACATGGGCATCACATCGGCCACGGAGGCTGGGTCCCTGCGGATCACAAGGCTGACTGGCGGAGCTACGTACGTGGACGGCGCAGTCTGTACGGACGGCCTGGTTATCGGTACCTACGTGCACGGCCTCTTTCAGAACACCGCCCTGAGGCGCGGGATAATTCGTAATGTTGCGGCATTCCGAGGCAAGACGGTCAGCTTCTCGAAGGACTTTTTTCGCAGTCCGGCGAGTACGACAAGCTGGCCTCCGCGGTGCGCGGCAGCCTGGACATTCAGGCCGTGCGTTCTGCGATGGACGTTTAACAGCGGGGGGGCCGCGACGGTATCCGTCGCGCCCTCAACCGATACTGCCCGGCAGGCGTACGTCCCCATACCGGACTTGCAAGTAAGCCGAAATTCCTTTACAGTCTTTGCGCCATTGCATAACATCGTCTCTGCATGGCCCTTGGGCCGATACGTATGTATAATCTCTTATTGGACACAGCGGTTTGTACGGAGCTACCAACGTGGCGGACCACTCCTTTCCGATTTTCGCGATTATCGCATCCCTGTCGATCGGGTACCTGCTGGGGGCCGTTCCAATTGCGGCGATCATCAGCAGGTGGCACGGCGTGAACATCTTTGCGGTGGGCACCGGTCTCCCCGGCGCTTCCAACGTTCTCAGGTCAGTCGGCAAGGTGCCGGCATTTCTGGTCCTGATAGGAGACATGGGCAAGGGGGCGGGCGCGATCATGGCTGGAGACGCGCTCGGGGTATCCGGACCCTGGCTCGTGGTCCCGGCCAGCGCCGCTGTACTGGGGCACTGGAGGTCCGTATTCACGGGCTTCAAGGGCGGAGATGGCCTGGCTACGCTGGGCGGGGCTATTGTGGCCATGTTCCCCGCTTTCGGCATGATAAGCGTCGCGGTAGCTATGCTCGTCGCCCTGGGCGGCCAGCTTATGCCCTATTCGTCGCTCATGAGCATCGTCGCCGGCTATGCGACACTCCTGGGACTAAACATCGCCTACGACGGCGAGACGACCCTCGCAGTCGGGGTCGGCGGACTCGCTTCCCTTGTCCTCGCCCATGCCATCGTCGGCCACCGGCGGCGGCGCACCGCCGGCTGGGAAGATCTCGAGATGGACGATGGCGCACGCGCCGCCGGGCACACGGGCACGCAGTGACTGAGCGGAACGCCATGCGGCGCCTGCTACGAAGTCGCGGGACAACGCACGGCGATGCAAAGCACCCCTGATGCCAATCAAGCACCCTCACATCCCGGAAGAGCAACGGGCCGAGCAAGCAGAGGGCCTTAACCCCGACAAGAAGGCCTTTCACGAGCTCGACTCCGGAACATTCCGCATCGCAAGGTCCACTGCACGGATAGAAGGCGCAGCCGGAAGGGCAGCGGCGCGGGTCTACCGCAGCCTGTTCGGCAAGCCGCTGGCCACCGCCCAGGAGTCCCAGGAGCGCCTCTCCACGGCGAAGGCCCTCCCAATCCTGGCTTCCGACAACATCTCCTCTTCCGCCTACGCCACCGAAGAGATCATGCGCGTTCTGGCCCTGGGAGGGGCGGCCGCGCTGACGCTCGCCATGCCCGTTTCCCTTGCGCTAATCACTGTTGTGGCGATCGTCGTGATCTCGTACACGCAGATTATCCGCGCCTACCCGCAAGGCGGCGGAAGCTATAACGCGAGCAGGGAGAACCTCGGCGACCTTCCAGGCCTGATTGCCGCCGCGAGCCTGCTTGTGGACTACGTCCTGACAGTCGCCGTATCTATCTCCGCAGGCGTGGCGGCGCTCACCTCCCTTATGCCGACCCTTTATGACTTGCGCGTCCCCATCGCCCTGCTCGTTATAGCTGTGCTTGTGGTGGGCAACTTGAGAGGCATTCGAGAGACGGGCAAGCTTTTCTCGGCGCCGACATACGTCTACCTGGTCATTATTTTCGGGCTAATCATTTACGGTATCTTCAGGTACCAGACAGGGAGGCTTCCCGAGTACACCCCGCCCGTTGACTGGCTGCCTGCGGCGGCATCCCCGCTTGCGTTCCTGCTCCTGGTCAGGGCGTTCTCCTCCGGCGCGGTGGCCCTCACAGGTGTCGAGGCGGTCTCGAACGGCATGAAGATACTCCAGCCGCCGGAGCAGCGTAACGCCAAGACGACGCTCATTCTCATGGCGGTGCTCTTCGGAACGATCTTCATCGGCATCGGGTACCTGTCCAGCCACATCGGCCTCATACCGGACCCACACGAGCGGGAGACGCTCTTGAGCCAGCTTGCAAGGCACATTACGGGCGAAGGGCTGTACTACGACCTGGTGCAGATATCGACCGCGCTGCTCTTGCTGCTCGCGGCGAACACGGCATTTGTGGGGTTCCCGCGCATGGGCATGGTGCTGGCGGCCGACCGGTTCATGCCGAACCAGTTCGCATTCAGGGGACGCAGGCTTGCTCCTGCGACAGGCATCGTTGCACTGGGCACGCTCGCCGCGATTCTCATAATCATCTACGGCGGCAGCGTGACCTCGCTGATCCCGCTGTACACTGTCGGCGTTTTCCTGGCATTCACGCTGGCGCAGGCAGGGATGATTTTTTACTGGCGGCGTCACAGGGAGCGCGGCTGGCGCGTAGCAATGATCCTGAACGGCTTCGGCGCGTTCGTTACCGGGCTGGTGGCGATAGAGGTAATAGTCACCAAGTTCACGCATGGCGCGTGGATGGTGATGGTTCTGATACCCGTGCTCGTTGTGATAATGAAGCTGGTATATCACCACTACAAGCAGCTAGGGAACCAGCTGAGGCTGGACCTGGGCATGCCTCACCGGCAGTACACATCGCCCAGAGTAGCAGTCGTGCCTATCGCCGACCTCAATCAGGCGGTAACCGGCGCGCTGGCCTTTGCCCGTAGCCTATCGACAGATGTTCGAGCCATCCACGTGGCCGACGACCTGGTGAAGGCATCGAAGCTACGGGAGAGGTGGGATGAGCAGGTGCTGGACGTGCCGCTTCTGATAATAGAGTCGCCGTACCGCGACTGGACGGGGCCGCTCCGCCAGTACGTCCAGGCGCTTAGCAGGCAAGACCACGACGCACCTGTCGCCGTTGTGATCCCGGAGTTCGTGCCCATGCGGTGGTGGGAGCACCTGCTCCACAGCCAGAGCGGGCTCAGGCTAAAGATGAACCTCTTCACCGTGGAGAACGTCGTCGTCATCGACATCCCTTACCACGTCAAAACGACGCTCTTCGGCGGCCCACGCCACTAGCCCAGCGCAATGCACGTGGTGGTGCGCACTACCCCTTCCATGGTGTGGACGACATCGTTGACGATGTTGCTCACGCCGTCCACAGAATCCGCTTCCAGGACCGCGATGATGTCGAACTGGCCCGTAACCCGCGAGACCTCAGGCACCCCTTGCCTTCCCTTCAATGCCGCCACGATTGCCCGTGAATGGCCGGGAGAGACCTCTATAAGCACGTAAGCTCGAATCATGGCGCCTCCTGTGAAGTCTGATTGGCGGTCAAGACCGCATCAGCCTGGCAACAGCAGCCACAGTGACACGGCTAGCATAGTCCGTCGCGCGTCATTAGACAATCCTGTAAGATAACTACCTACTACCGCTCGGAGGACCCTGAATGACCGTGATGAAAGGCAAGCATGCCCTCATGGAGATGCTGCGCGCTGAGGGCGTGGAATACATTTTTGGCAACCCGGGCACCAGCGAAAACCCCTTCATGGAGGCGCTGGAGTCCTATCCGGACCTGAAGTACATGCTCGTCACGCAGGAGGGTGTCGCCATCGGCATGGCCGACGGTTACGCCCGGGCCTCGGGCAAGACCGGCTTCCTGAACCTTCACATAGAAACGGGCCTTGCGAACGGCATCAGCCTGATGCACAACGCCATGGAGGGCGGCACCTCAATGGTAGTCACCTCCTGCAACAAGGACATCAGGGAGCTGGCGCACGGCCGGACCGACCTGAAGGAGATGGTCAAGCTTTTCACCAAGTGGGCGGCCGAGGTTACACACCCCGAGCAAATGCCGTACATGGTGCGAAAGGCTTTCAACGAGGCTAAGACTGCGCCGCTGGGGCCAACCTACCTCTCATTCTCCGCAAACGCGCTGGACCATGAGGGAGAGATGGACTTAGCGCCGTCCGCGAAGTTCTTCCCGCGCATCGCACCGGACAGCCGCGCGGTGGAGGAGGCAGCGAGACTCCTGGCGCACGCGCAGAACCCGGCGATCGTTTTCAGCGACCGCGTCGCGCAGTCCGGCGCAGTAATGGAACTGACGCGGCTGGCGGAGCTGACCGGCGCGCGGGTGTATTCCGCCATCAACTCCGAGGTCAACATCGCCGCGAGCCACCCGCAGTACATGGGCGGGATACGCCTGGGCTACGGCGACGGCGCGAAGGTGCTCGGGAAGGCGGACGTGGTGCTGTACGTGGGCCGGATGATGAGCGGCTACTACATGTACTCCGAGCCCACACTGAGGTACTTCGACCCGCAGGCCAAGTTCATCCACATGGACGTGGACTCCCGGGACGTGGGCAGCATCCAGCCGACGGATGTGGGCATGGTGTGTGACGTCAAAGTGGGGCTGGTGCACCTTGCAGACAGGCTGGAGTCCGGCATGTCAGGCGCAGCGCGGGAGGCAGCGATTGGCCGCGCAACCACAATCGGGGCGGAGAAGGCCAAGCGCCGCGACGCATGGCAGGCCCGGACGAAGGCAAAGTGGAACAACAATCCCATGCCGGCCGAGCGGATGATGGCGGAAATCAAGAAGGCGTTGCCGAAGGACGCGGTGATCGCGGACGACGGCGTCACCTCACGGGACGCGCTCTACAACACGATTTCCTTTGACGAGCCCGGCAGCATCTATTCAGCACGCGGCGGCTCTCTCGGATGGGGCATCGGCGGGACGATGGGCGTGAAGCTGGCGCTGCCGGACAGGCCTGTCGTGGGCATCCTGGGCGACGGCAGCGCCATGATGACCGTGCAGGGCCTCTGGACCGCGGCGGTGTACAACATCCCGGCCGTGTACTGCATTTGCAATAACGGCGCGTACCGCGTCCTGAAGCTGAATATGAACGCGTACAAGACCGGCGTGCTAAAGGAACAAGAACCGAAGAGCAAGTACATCGGCATGGACTTCCCTATCCCGTTCGACTTCGTCGGCATGGCCGAGTCCATGGGCGTGAGCGCGAAGCGGATAACTGACCCGGCCGATCTCGCCCCCGCGCTGGACCGTGCGATCGCCTCCGGCAAGCCCGCCCTGCTGGACGTTGTCATCGACGGCTCCGTCTAGCCGGGCCACCACTCCACGGCCATTCGAGGTGATAGCCAAAAACTGAGCCGGTCCGCGCTCCAATACACTTACACTGCATGAACACGCCTCGGAGGCATTCCAATGGCGACCATCACCGCCCGCAACAGGCCAGCGATAAACTGGGGCAAGACCGTCGTCAAACTGGTCATCATCGTGATCATCGGCGGCGTTCTGATTTCGCTGACAAACGACATCCACGCCGGCCATTTCCTGGGCTACTTTGAGCCGCACCGTTCCAGACTGGTCACCGGCGAGGTGGCCCTTATAGGAGTCATTCTCGTAGAGATCGTCGCGAAGGCGGTGCTACGGCACTACGAGCGGCAGAATGCGCGACAGCTCGGCGTCATCATGCGCGCCGTGATCAGGACCATTTCCTACATCGTCCTGGGCGTCGTCATCCTTTCAATCCTCGCGTCCAACCCGGCGATGGCCGTGAGCGTCGGCAGCCTGATGGGCCTTGTCGTCGGCTTCTCCACGCAGAACATCATCTCCAACGTGATTGCCGGGATGTTCCTGGCAATCGGACGACCGTTCAAGATCGACGATGAGATAACGGTGATGGGTAATACCGGCCGAGTATCTGACTTCCAGGTGCTTCACACGATGCTCGAGACGGCGGACAGGATAGTGCTCATCCCCAATTCGACAATGCTCTCCCAGGTCATCCTGCGCAACCCAAAGGCAGGCCCCAGGGAGTTCGACCTCCACTAGCCCTGTGGCGTGATCCGAACGCATATGCTATAGTCCGGGTGTATGCGGCACATCCTCCACGCAGACATGGACGCCTTCTACGCCTCGGTGGAGCAGCTGGACAACCCGAAGCTGCGGGGCAAGCCCGTGGTCGTCGGCGGCAGCCCGGAGGGCCGGGGGGTTGTGGCTGCCGCGTCCTACGAGGCCCGCAAATTCGGCGTGCGGTCCGCCATGCCCATGCACACGGCGCTGCAGAAGTGCCCGCAGGCGGTCCGTGTAACCCCTCGATTCGACCGATACCTCGAAATCTCCCGCCACGTTATGCAGATGTTTCGCGACATCACGCCGATCGTGGAGCCGCTGTCGCTGGACGAGGCCTACCTGGACGTCACAGACGCGGTCGCCGCCGGGACGCCGCCGGAGTCAATCGCCACGTCACTACGGGCACGAGTCCGGACCGACACCGGCCTCACCATCTCCGTCGGCGTGGCGACGAGCAAGTCTGTTGCGAAGATCGCGTCCGACCTCAACAAGCCCGACGGGCTGACTGTGGTGCGTCCGGGGTCGGAACGGCAGTTCCTGGCGCCTCTCGACGTCGGCAAGCTGTGGGGAATTGGGCCAAAGACGGAGGAACGGCTTGCTGCGGAAGGCGTGCGAACGATAGGCGAGCTGGCGGCGAAGCCGGACGCGTGGTTCGCGAAGCGCTTCGGGAGCAACGGCGCGTTCTTCAAGTCGCTGGCGCAGGGCCGCGACGACCGCGCGGTGGTCACGCACCGCGAGCGCAAGCAGGTGAGCGCGGAGACGACGCTCTCAAGGGACACGGGCGACCCCGAGGCGCTGGTGGAGCTGGTGGACCGGCTGAGCCAGCGCGTGGCCCGGCAGCTCGGCAACAAGGGCGCGGCGGGACGCACGGTGAAGATCAAGCTGCGCCTCTCAGACTTCACCACTTTCACGCGGCAGGAGACGCTCGCAGAGCCGAGCGCTGAGGCAGGCATTATCGCCGCAGCTGCGGAGGGGCTGCTGCGCGCGGAGCTGAGGCCGGGCCGCAAGTTCAGGCTAGTAGGTGTGGGCGTTTCGGGCTTCGACCACGAGGATGAGGAGGACGCGCAGGAGCCGGTACAGCTAAGGTTCGCCGGGTGGTGAGGAAATCCAAAATCGTGACTTTGATATGAACGACCCAGACGTTCTCCTGACTCAATACGGCCCTCTCGGATTCGGGGTCAGGGTGACCGCTGCGCAATGGAATATAATTGTAACCATCAAGCATCGAAGTATGGCGAACGCTCTTGAGCAAGTTCGGTTAACGCTAGCCACTCCCGATGAGATCCGTCGTAGTAGCAGCGATCCCACGGTCGTCCTGTTCTATAAGGCAGCGTCTGTACACAGATGGACGTGCGCCGTCGTAAAGACTTTGAATGGAGACGGCTTTCTGATTACCGCCTACTCCACGGAAGCCATAAAGGAAGGAGTCGTTATATGGAAGAGATAAAGGTTTACCATGACCGCACCGGCAACACCCTGACCATCTGGTTTGGCAATCCTGAGGATGAGTATGTGGCGGAGGAGACTGGCGAAGAAATTGTGCTGATGAAAGACAAGGCCGGCCGGGTAATAGGTCTTGAGAAATTGAACTACAAAGTCTCAGAATCGGACGACGTGAAGTTTTCCTTCCAATCGATCGCCGTCTAGCGCCCCGCACGCCGGCACCCCCCCCAAGGGAACATGGCAAGTAACCCCGACGACGATTCAAGAGGCGTCCGGCCGAGCTTCGTACGGCCCACGGCTATCACGGACCAAGGACATGCCCACCTCAGGCGCCCGTCCAGCTATTGCTTTCGACCTTCGGCTCGTTTCGCTGGCATACCTGCTCAACTCGTCGAAATGGACTGCCCAGTTCCGGCCTATCTTTTTGCCCTGGAGCAGCCCCCTGTGGATCTGGTGCCTCAGTGTCCCGGCGCTCAGCCCGGAAATCTCCGCGGCGCGGGCAAGAGGAATGTACGGGTCAGGCTGCTCGATTGACGACGCGTCCAATTCGTACTTCTTCCCGGCGTTGAGGAACTCAATCGCAAGCACCTTCCCGTGCTCGTCATAGTCCACGAAGACACCGGGGGCGATGTCGCGAGTGGTAGCGGCGTCACGTTGTTCAAGCTGAATGAGCAGAACGTCCGCAGCCTTATCGTAAGTAATGTTCATTCGCACGCCCGTCTGATGACCGTGATAACCGAAGTCACGCCGTATAGCTCGTATTCGAGAGAGTCATAAACTACGGTCAGTGGCTTGCCGTCTATTTCTGCGTAGGCCTCGGACGTCCCCGCTTCACAGCCGTCAACGTGCCTGCCGTAAGTTAGTACATCAGCAATGTCCGAAAGCGTCACGCCCCGAAGTGCAGCCCGCTGTCGCGCGTGATCGGTCAGCTTGATTTTGCCAAGCGTCATATGTATCGCCTTATTATGGCCGATATCGGCCATAGAATCAACCGGGCTCTACCCCACCTTCCTCCCAACCCGCGCCCCGACGAACGATGGGTAGCCTTGCGTGAATTCCCGCGCCGTTGCGGGCTTTTTGCCCTCAATCTGCAGGCGCCTGACGACAAGTACGCCCGCGCCTGCGGCTATAACAAGCTCGCCTCCGTGAATCTGCGCTACAGTACCCGGCGGCGCTGCGGCAGCCGGACCGGCGGCCTCCGCCTCCAGGACCTTGATGAGCTTGCCGTCCCAGTGCGTGTACGAGCCCGGCCACGGCTGGTAGGCGCGCACCTGGCGGGCGATCCGGTCGGCGTCCTGGCCCCAATCGATTTCGCCGTCCTCCTTCGTCAGCAGCCGGGTGACGATCGCCTGTGAGTCGTCCTGCGGCTCGGCGTGGAGGACGCCGGCCTCCCACAGCGCAAGCACCTCCGTCAGCAGCACCGCGCCGAGCCGGAAGAGCCGCTCCGTCAGCTCCGGCGCGGTCTCGTCCGGGCGTATCTCGACCTCGCGCTGCGCGATGATCGGACCGGTGTCCATGCCGGAGTCCAGCTTCATAATGGTCACGCCTGTTCTGCGGTCGCCGTTCAGGAGCGCGGTCGTGATCGGCGAGGGTCCGCGGTACTTCGGAAGCATGGAGGGGTGAATATTCAGAGCGCCGAGGGGGGCCATCTCGAGAGTTGCCCTGGGCAGGAAGAGGCCGTAAGCGGCGACGATGAGCGCCTCGGGGGCCAGCGCGGCCATCTCGTCTTTGACCTCCTGGGGTTTGAGCGACTCCGGCTGGAAAACCGGCAACCCGCAATCGAGCGCTAACTGCTTCACGGGCGAAGGCGCTGTCTTGTTGCCGCGGCCGGACGGCCTGTCCGGCTGTGTGTAGACGCCGACGACGTTGTGGCCGGCGTCCAGCAGCGCCGAGAGCACCGGCGCAGCAAATTCTGGTGTGCCCATGAATACGAGTTTCATGAATAAGACCCTTCGGTTACAATTGCGGCTATGTCAACGCCAACTCTTATTATCGTCTCCGGCCCGCCCGCCGCCGGCAAGACCACAATAGCCAAGAAACTGTCCGGCGATCTGCTATTGCCGCACCTGAGCAAAGATATCATCAAGGAGTCTCTGTTCGATACTTTGGGCCGGAGCGACCGCGATTGGTCGAAGAAGGTCGGATTCGCGAGCATCACGCTCCTCTTCAAGCTGGTGGACATCGAGATGCAGGCCCGGCGGGCGGTCATCCTCGAGGGGAACTTCAAACCGCGAATCGACGGCGAGCGCTTTGAGGAACTGCGGCGGAAATACTCGCCGTCTATCGTTGAGGTGTACTGCTACGCAACCCCGGAAGTCCTGCTGTCCAGGTTCAGAAACCGTGCGACGAGCGCCAACAGACACCCCGGCCATGTCGAGAACGGCAGCACCTCCGGCTTTCAGTTAGATGAGCTAGTCGCGTCCCTGTCCGACGGCACATACAGCCCCATGAACCAAATCAGCGAGGTTATACGCGTCGACACCACTGACTTCGCCGCTATCGACTATGATGGCATTCTGGGCACGGTCAGGTCGGCGCTGGCGGGGAGCCCGGAGCGGAGGGAGTCATGACCATCATCAACCACCGCGATGTCCCCGAGACGCCCTGGCGGCCGCGGTACAGGATGTGGCACATCGCCGGGCCGCAGCAGGGTCTGTCGTCGCGCCTGTCATATTCCGAGGTCGCGCCCGGCGCGGGGGCTCCCCTGCACTTCCACGAGAGCGACGAAATCATTGTCGTGCTCTCAGGTGAGCTCGAGGTCAGGATCGGTGAGCATACCCACCGGGTAGGCGCCGACCATACGATCGCCGTCCCTCCAGGAACGCCGCATGGCTTCACAGTCTCTGGAGAGAGCGATGCGCGGCTGTACACCTTCTTTCCCGTGTCCGACCCTTTCGGCAAGACGACGTTCCTTGAGGGGACCCCGCCTCCTACCGCCTCCCGGTAATCTCCAGCAGCAGGAACGACGGCTCCCCGTCGGGGTAGTGCATCTCCCGCACAAGCCTGAACCTGAACTCCCTCCCAACATTATGCGGTTTGATAGCGAAGAGCTGTCTTCGCGCAGGGTCATAGTACGCCATTTCGCCAATCAGGCAGGTTTCGTCCACGCACACGTCGGGCGCGTAGAAGCGCAGGAACATGTCGGGCGCATTGAACTCCCCGTCCATCACAAGCTGGTCGTACTTGTCGCGATTGTCCAGGAAGAAGCGCACGATCTCTCTGGGTCCGGACTGCCATCCCCAGTACCCGGCGGAAATGGAGCGATACTCTCCATGGTACAGCTTCAGGTACGACTGCACGGAGAGCCCCATGGCTATGGCCGCCACAGCCAGGACGGCCGCTACTGCGGCGTGGCGATATGGCGGGTTGAGCTTCCCGGCAGCGGCGGCGATCAGAAAGAGGCCATAGCCGGAGAGCGCCGACGCCGCCGCTGCGCCGAGGATTGCCCGCGAGCTTATTGGGCTCGCTTCGCTCATCGCCGCCCCCAGCGGGAACACCAGCACCAGCAGCGCAATAACGGCCTTCTCCCTGGTGGGCCTGAACAGAACGCCGAGCGCGCCCACCGCCATCAGGGGAATCTGGGCCCTGTAAAGCACGCCGAAGCCCGGAAGGTAGTGGCGCAGGATATAACCCCCGTCGCCCTGCTCAAAAAGGAAGCTGTATGAGAAGTGCGACACATACTGCTCTGCGAACAGCCGACTGGTCTCCCATGTCCCGAGGCCAAGGTGGAGGATGCCTACCTGCTGCGACCGGTCGCCGTGCCCGGATGCCAGGTGGTACTGGATGGGCAGCGCCATCAGGAAAAGGACGCCCGCCCCCAGCGCCACCGCTCCGCGGGCCGCCCACACCTCCCGGCGGTAAATGACCCCCAGAGCGATAAGCGTGGGCGGCGCCGTCACCCAGGCCGACCGGTAGGTGTAGAGCGAGAGGCCGAAGGCTAGTCCGACGCATAGCCATGGGAGCCACGCAGTCAAGTGTTTCAGGCGGCCCTTCACGTCCTCCTGTGGCGCTAAAGTGGGGCCACTGTTATTCGTCCGGGTCGCCCGCGCGGCACGAACAAAGAGGTACACGCCCAGCAGATAGAGAGGCACGAAGCTGAGCATCTCGCCGAAGCCCGTGCGGCTGAAGTGGATGTGCCACGGAGTAACTGCGAGGAACAGCTCGGCGGCCAGGCCGGCCCAGCGGTTGCGGAACAACTCCGCCACGAGCAGATACAGCATCAGGACCGCAAGGACTCCCCATGCGCCGCCTGCCGCCCTCACGGCAACCTCCGTGAGCCCGAAGACCGCGACAAACGGCACAACGGAGTATACGAAAACGCCCAGCTTGTAGTCCTCGTACGAGCGGAACATGAGCGGCATCATCTCGCCGTACTCGTCCCTGCCGGTGTGCAGGATGAGGTAGGCGTTGTACCCTATAGCGGCCTCATCCGTGAAGAAGCCCGCCGGATTCTCAGTGTTCTTGTAGAAGCGTGTCGTTACGGCGATGAGCAAAACGGCGATGAGAAGCGCCGAGACGACGTACCTCCGCGCGCCGAAGAGGAGCCGCGCCGGTCCGTTTCGACCTCCCTTTTGCTCATATCTTTCCATCGTGATTCGCCGGTCCCTCGGAACGCGATACGCACTTCAAGGCAGGATACAAGGTTATGCCACACCGTTCCGGCGCGCAACGCCATACCGAAAAACCAAGCGGTCTGCGGCTTCGTGGCCTTGCTCCCGGGCATAACGCCCTTCAATTGTCAAGCCTAAAGGGCGAGAGTATAATGTTGAAGTACGAGTGTAATGTTCACCAGGATACGGAGGGGTATTTTTCACGATGGCTACCGTTACGACTACCGAAACAGGGACATGGCGCGTCAAGGCCGGCCTGGCCCAGATGCTCAAGGGCGGCGTGATCATGGACGTGGTTACAGCCGAGCAGGCCAAGATTGCCGAGGACGCCGGCGCGTGCGCCGTGATGGCCCTGGAGCGAGTGCCCTCCGATATCCGCAAGGCCGGCGGCGTCGCCCGCATGTCGGACCCCTCTATGATTGAGGAGATCATCAAGTCGGTCACGATCCCCGTCATGGCCAAGGCCAGGATCGGCCACTTCGTCGAGGCGCAAGTGCTCGAAGCTCTGGGCATCGACTATATCGACGAGTCGGAGGTCCTCACGCCTGCCGACGAGAATAACCACATAAACAAGCACGACTTCAAGGTGCCCTTCGTTTGCGGCTGCCGCAACCTGGGCGAGGCCCTCCGCCGCATCGGAGAGGGCGCGGCGATGATCCGCACGAAGGGCGAGGCCGGCACCGGCAATGTCGTAGAGGCCGTCCGCCACGCCCGCACCGTCCTGGGCGAGATACGTCGCATACAGGGCATGGGCGAGGAAGAGCTGATGGCCGTTGCGCGCGACCTTGCTGCGCCGTATGACCTGGTGCTGGAAGTGCACCGCACAGGCAAGCTGCCGGTAGTCAACTTCGCAGCGGGCGGCATTGCGTCCCCGGCCGATGCAGCACTCATGATGCAGCTCGGTGTCGAGGGCGTATTCGTCGGCTCCGGCATCTTCAAGTCGCAGAACCCTTCCCGCATGGCAGCGGCGATCGTCAAGGCGACGACGCACTTCCGCGACCCGAAGATCATCGCGGAAGTCTCCAAGGGCCTCGGCGCTTCCATGCCCGGCCTGGACGTTCGGACCATGCCTGAGCAGGACAAGCTGGCTCAGAGGGGTTGGTAGGCTTGACGACTATTGGTGTTCTGGCGATCCAGGGCGATTTTCAGGAGCACGCCCAGTCCCTAAAGCGGCTCGGCGTGGACGTCAAAGAGATAAGGCTATCGAAGCAGCTGGATGAGATCGACGGGCTGATCATCCCCGGCGGAGAGAGCACGACTATCGTCCAGCTTATGGACATCTTCGACATGCGACAGCCGGTCCACGAGAAGGTCCAGGGCGGCATGCCCGTATGGGGCACCTGCGCCGGGATGATCGTCATCGCAGACAAGCTGACGGACCGCCGGCCGGAGCCGCTGCACCTCATGGACATTGAGGTCAGCCGGAACGCCTTCGGGCGGCAGGTGGACAGCTTCGAGGAAGATATCACCATCGACGAGGTGGACGGCCCGCCGGTAAAGGCGGTCTTCATCCGCGCGCCGGTTGTGAACAGGGTCGGACCCGGCGTCAAGGTGCTCGGCCGCCTGCCGGACGGAAGGCCGATCGCCGTCCGGGAGGGCCACATGCTTGCGACATCGTTCCACCCGGAGTTGACAGACGACGACCGGATGCACGCTCTGTTCGTGAAGATTGTAGAGAAGTCAAAGGCAAGAACACTCCAGAAAACGTGATACGATCACTCCTTCCCTTAGATGTGGCGCGGTACTCGTTACTGGGTGGGCAAGGCAAGAGCAACAGGGCATTCACCCTGACCAACCTGGTCAAGGAGACGCGTAACGGAGTTTCGTTCGTTGACACTATCCGCCTCTCCGTGGCCCTTAGAAACAAGGGCCTCTGCGCCTTCTCCGATGTCAAGCACGGCCGGGTCACGGGCATCGCTGCCGCCCGGCCACGCTCCGGCAACCGCACCTGGGAGGTCACCCACCTCCTTCTCAGTCCTCACCACGACCCCAGCGCATCCGACCTGATCAGGCACATTGCCGAAGACGTTGCCCAGCACGGCGGGGAGCGCGTTTTTTTGCGCCTGCGCGGCGATGACGCCGCCGTGAGCGAGCTGGCGCGGTGCGGCCTGAACATCTCCTGTCGCGAGCTACTCTTCAAGGGCAGACGCAAGCTCGGCTTCTCCCGGCGCAAGGTAGTAATGAGGAAGCGCAAGACCGGCGACTCCTACAAGCTGTTCCGCCTCTACAACACGGCTACACCGTTCGAGACACGCTCAGCCCTTGGGCTGACTTTTGAGCAGTGGCGCTCTTCCCGCGAGAGGGTGAAGGGGCGCATCGCCGAGTGCGTTTACGAGAAGGACGACGTCATCCGGGGGTGGGTCAAGACCATCCAGCGGATGGGTTACGGCCAGATACAGATGATGGTGCACCCTGAAGACGAGGTGGACCTGCTGGGGCCGATCCTGGAGTTCGCTCTCTCGAAGCTTCCCAGCTCCTCCAACGTGT
The DNA here is from genome assembly GCA_016872355.1 of SAR202 cluster bacterium. Taxonomy (NCBI): domain Bacteria; kingdom Bacillati; phylum Chloroflexota; class Dehalococcoidia; species SAR202 cluster bacterium. Next base: position 20,052 of record VGZY01000047.1, read on the forward strand.
ACGTACTGGTGCCTGAGTACCAGGTGCTGCTAGCCAGCCTGTTGCGGAGGAAGGCATACGACGAGGAGGAGGACTTCGTCTCCATGGTGCGCTCCATGGCGGTGCACGTGAAGGAAGAGAAGGGCCTGAAGGCGGTGAATGTGGCGCGCATAGGCCCCGTTGTGGATGGGTTGGAGCGCTACGAGCCCAGGCCGGTCGTTGCGGCAATAACTGACGAGGCGCTGCAAAACAGGTAAAATTGAAGTATGAAGGGGCGAAAACAGGTCGGATGCCCCCGGACGTACGGGGCGAACCTGCAAGGGAGGACGTTAAACTAAATAGATGCAGCAAGCCATAGACACCGGCCTTGAAGTTATCATCGAAAAGCTGCCTCCCCATATCGCAAGGGCGCTGCTTAACCAGGCGGAGAAACGGGACCTCAAAGAACTTCTCGAAGTCATTCTGGACCTTGGCCGCGAGCCGGAGGCCAGGTTCCTGAAAGAGAGCGTGGTGCTCTCCCGGCAAGAGGTGACCGAAGAGGAGATCCAGTATGTAGTCCAGCGCATCAGCCCATTCGGCGGCGACAACCGCGCAGGCATCGAGCGCACCCTCCACCGCATTTCGGCCATCCGCAACCGCAACCAGAAGGTCGTAGGCCTCACCATCCGCGTAGGCCGCGCCATCTTCGGCACGATCAAGATCATCGAAGACCTGGTCCTCACCGGGCAGAGCATCCTCCTCCTGGGCCGCCCGGGCGTGGGCAAGACGACGATACTCCGCGAGGTGGCGCGCGTGCTCTCAGACGATGCGAAGAAGCGCGTGGTCATCGTGGATACCTCCAATGAGATAGCGGGCGACGGCGACATCCCGCACCCCGGCATAGGCCGGGCGCGGCGCATGCAGGTGCCCTCCCCCGCGGCGCAGCACGGCGTGATGATCGAGGCCGTTGAGAACCACATGCCGGAGGTAATCGTCATCGATGAGATCGGCACCGAGCTCGAGGCCGGCGCGGCCAGGACAATCGCCGAGCGCGGCGTCCAGCTCGTCGCCACCGCCCACGGCAACACCCTCGAAAACCTCGTCCAGAACCCTACCCTGTCCGACCTGGTCGGCGGCGTGCAGTCGGTCACGCTGGGCGACGTTGAGGCGCGCCGCAGGCGCACGCAGAAGACGGTGCTGGAGCGCAAGGCGCCGCCCACGTTCGACATTCTCGTGGAGATCCAGGGCTGGAACCAGGTCGCAATCCACCCGGACGTTGCTGATACCGTGGACAGGCTGCTGCGCGGCTACCCGGTGACGATGGAGATGCGGACGGTCGACGCCGAGGGCCGCATGCACCGCACCCACGTGGCAAGGGACGCCACGCTGGTGACGTTCAACGGCGGCGGCGGCAGGCGCAACGCGCCACGCGACGGGCAGTCGATGCCGCGGTCGTTCGACAGGCACGAGGAGCGCGTCACCTCGCGGGGCCCGTTCAGGTCCGCTATGGCCGAGAGCGAGCAGCCCGAGACCGAAGAGGACGAGGCCGAGTGGGTCGAAGACGAGAACGAAACGTTTGAGACCGAAGACCTCTCGGCGCGCCACTCCGGCAAGGTAGTCAAGATACTGCCCTACGGCGTGAACAAGGGCAAGCTGCAGCAGTCTATCAAGGCGATGAACGCGCCAATTGAGCTGGTGGGCGATATGAAGAGCGCGGACCTGCTGCTGACAACGAAGAACTTCTACCGCCGCAGGACGCAGGCGCTTCAGGAGGCGGAGAACGGCGGCAAGCCGGTCTATGTGCTCCGGAAGAACACGACGCCGCAGATTCACCAGTTCTTCCGCGCGATAACGCGCAACAGCGGCGCGCACAACGACGGCGAGCGCGGGGACGTGGACACCGCCATTCGAGAGGCCGAGGACGCCATAGACCGTATGGAGCGCAGCCGCGACCACAAGGCGGAGCTGACGCCCCAGGCCTCGTACATCCGCCGGCTGCAGCACCAGCTTGCAGAGGAGCACGGTATGGTTTCAACCAGCGCCGGCCGGGAGTCCAACAGGCACGTGGTGATTTATAAGAAGTAGTCAGAAGTTGGAAGTTGGAAGTTGGTGAAGAAACAGCCCTTGGCGGGATTCGTCAAGGGCTGTTTCTTTTGTGACAATCTGTGTAACCTGTGATATCTCTAGACAACATCTTCGGAGGGCTGTCTTGTCACTGTTCATCACTTTAGAAGGCGGAGAGGGCTCCGGCAAGAGCACGCAGGCTGAGCTGCTCCACCGCCGGCTCAAGGAGGCGGGCTACGCCTCAATCGTCGTGCGCGAGCCCGGCACCACCGCCCTCGGCCAGTACCTGCGCGAGTGGTTGATAACTGAGCGCCGCAAGAAGGAGGACACGATCTCCCCGCGCGCCGAGCTGTTCATGTTCGAGACCGCCCGCGCGGAGTTCGTCGCAAAGGTCCTGAAGCCAAACCTGGCGGTCGAGAATATGATCGTTATCTCCGACAGGTACATCGACTCCACCACGGCCTACCAGGGGCACGGCCGCCGCCTGCCGCTGGCAGACATCGCCACGCTAAACCGGATTGCGACGGACGGGCTGACGCCGGCTATCACCTTCCTGATGGACGTTCCGCCCGAGGAGGGGCTGAGGAGGGTGGGATCGGCGCAGATGGGACTTGAGATCGATCCGTCGAAGAAGGCGGAGAAGGGCCGCCTGGACGAGGCAGGGTCCCGGCGCTTCGAAAAGGAGTCCCTGGAGTTCCACAAGCGCGTCTACCAGGGCTACAGGAACCTGGCGAAAGACAACCCGGACCGCGTGAGGGTAATTGACGCCACGCGGACGCGGGAGGAGATCGGCGAGGAGATATGGCAAGCGCTGCAGCCGAAGCTGGGCCCGGAGCTGAGATCGGGCGGCGGTGAGATGCCGCTCTGGGCGAACAGCGGCGAGCAGGAAAAGCGCAGGTAACGAAGCCGGGGTGAGAGATGGCTCTTCCTCCTCTCCCCGAGGGAGAGGCCCTTGCGGCTTTGCGCAAAGGGTGAGGGCCAAGGCTGTTGGTTCGATGAATTTGCCCCAGGGCCGGACACCGCCCCGGGGCAGGCACGGGGACCTGCCCGTACGTTCGGAAGGGGACGGAAGCCGTGGAAGAACGGCCGTTAGCCCTCACCCTTCGGGCCAGAGCGCCCGAAGGCCTCTCCCTCGGGAGACCTTTGCATAACCCGAGGTAGAGGCGATAATCATACCTGTGCGAGGAAGATATAGCAAAATGGAGTGAGCCATGCACCGCAATATGGGAAACCCGTCCATGATCGAAGCGTTCCTTCCCGAGCAGGTTGGGCGTAACGAGCGATTGGAGAGGATAGCCCAAGTTGTGGACTGGGAAAAGATGGGAAAGCTGGTGTCAGATATC
>VGZY01000048.1 GCA_016872355.1 SAR202 cluster bacterium
CGGACTATGTGACCCTGTACTTCGAAGACGGGACGGACAACCTCTACCACCCTGGCAACAAGTCCAAGAAGTACCGCAGCGTCAGCTTCATAGACCCTGCCTACTGGAACGCTGTAATGGGCCAGTAGCGCGGGGGACTGTAGTTACGCGAGCAGCGCAGCCCCGAGGGGTACCCTCGGGGCTGCGCCTTTCATCCAAAATCGGCACCGTTGTGATAGAGTTCTACCGCCGACTAGGGTACTCGGTAGAAGAGAGGGTGAGCATGGGCAAGCGGCTTGTGAAGGACTGAGTCCACGCAGGTAATGCGCCTGAGATACCCGCCGATGTGAGGACACGAGGTACCGTCGTAGAGACGACCCTCCGGGGCGTCTCTGGCGTTGCGAGAACCTGTCATTCCCGGAACGGCAGGGAACGGCGTTTGCGTGGCCCGTAACGCCGCGGTGGTGACCACGGAGACGCCCCAGCGGGGCGTCTCTACGAGTGGGGCGAAATCTTCGCCGCGCCGGCCAGCGCGGCGCGCACTGCGGCCACCTGCGCCATGAGCCGCGCGAAATTCTCGAAGATGAGCGATTGCGGTCCGTCCGACTTCGCAGTGTCCGGGCTGGGATGCACCTCGATAATCAGGCCGTCGCAGCCCGCGGCCGCCGAGGCGTTCGCGAGGGGAGGGACGAGGTACCACTTGCCGGTGCCGTGCGAGGGGTCGGAGACGATGGGCAGCTGGCTGAGCTTGCGGATGACGGGAATGGCGTTGATGTCCATCGTGTTGCGGGTGTAGGTCTCGAAGGTGCGGATGCCGCGCTCGCACAGGATGACGCTCTTGTTGCCCCCGGCCATTACGTACTCCGCCGCCAGCAGCCAGTCCTCGTACGTCGCCGCGAAGCCGCGCTTCACCATCACCGGCTTGTCCACCTTGCCAACTTCATCCAGCAAGTTGAAGTTCTGCATGTTGCGCGCGCCGATCTGCAGCACATCCGCGTACCGGTAGACCGTCTCCACGTCCCGCACGGACATGACATCCGTGATGACCGGCAGCCCCGTTTCTGCGCTTGCCGCGCTGAGGATTTTAAGGCCGTCTTCTCCCATCCCGCGGAAGCTGTACGGCGAGGTACGGGGCTTGTAGGCGCCCCCACGGAGCACCTTCGCCCCGGCCGCCTTCACCGCCTTCGCCGTCGCCAGCACCTGGTCGTCGGACTCCACGACGCACGGGCCGGCGAATACCGCGAAGTGGGCCGCGCCTATCTTCACGCCCGCCTTGCCGATAGAGACCACCGTGCTGTCCGGGTGGAACTCTCGACTCGCCAGCTTGTACGGCTTAGATACGCGCACCACCTCCGCCACTCCGCGCATCAGCTCCAGCTCGCCCTGGAGCTCCACCGTGATCGCGCCGATCACGCCCACGATCCTGCGCTCCACCCCCTGCACAACCTGCGCCCGCAGCCCCCTGTCGACTATGTGCCTGCGCACGGCCTCGATTTCGGTGTCGGTGCTGTTGGCGGACATGATGACGATCATGAAATGCGCTCCTCGGCCCGGCGAAATGGGGGCCTTAGCCGCGAGGGGATTACGATGTAGGGGGCGCACAGCAGTGCGCCCGTCCTCGGAAACAGCAATCGCAATCGTGGGCAGGCAATGGGTGCCCCGAAATATCGGGGCACCCCTACAAGACCGTCACTTCGCCTGCTCTGTGCCGCGGCTGCGGAGGTGCTTTGCGCCCTTGAGGTACTGGAACTTCAGGTCCTGCGGCCGCTTTTCCGTGTTCAGGTGAATCAGCACCCTTATACACATCGGCGTCGCGTCCGGCACCACCATCTCGTGGCCGCACATCAGCGCCACGTACTGCCACCCCATGAGACGCGCCGCCACCGCGGGGAACTCCGCGGTCAGGTCGGTTGTCGTCGTGAAGAACGCCGAGACCACGTCGTCCACGTGGAAATCGTTCTCACGAATGAGCGCCTCCAGGAGCTCCTTCGTCGCGCTGACGATCGCTTCCTTCGTGTTCGCATCTGCGGTCGTGGCGCCGCGCAGCCCCCGCATCTGCGTCATCGCAGCCCCCTCACGAACTCGCGCGCCGTCTCCGCCGCCTTCCCCGGCGCGGCCTTGCCCACCGCGTCCAGCAGAGCGCTCCCCACCGCCGCTCCATCGGCGAACTTTGCGATCTCCTGCACGTGCTCGCGGCTGGAAACGCCGAACCCAACTATCACCGGTAGCGATGTGTGCTTCTTGATCCTCTTCACCAGGTCGGCCACCCGCGCGCTCACCATCGCCCTTGCGCCGGTGACTCCGGTAACACTCACGCAGTAGATAAAGCCCTTCGCCGGCTTGCAGGCGGCCGCGATGCGCTCGTCCGTGCTCGTCAGCGCCAGCAGGGGGATCAGGTACATGCCGTGCGCGTCGCAGACCTTCTGGAACTGGCCGGCCTCCTCGGTCGGCAGGTCCGGGACAATGAAGCCGTCCGCCCCGGCCGATGTGGCGTCGCGCACGGCGTTCTCAAGGCCGTAGGAGAGCAGGGGATTGTAGTATCCCATCAGGATGAGACCGGCGTCCCGGTTGTGGGCCCGCACCTTGCGCAGGGCATCCAGGCACGTGCGGTAGCTGACCCCTTGCTGGAGCGCTTGGAAGCTCGTCCGCTGTATAGTGGGCCCCTCAGCCAGCGGGTCGCTGAACGGCACGCCGAGCTCTATCACGTCCGCGCCGGCGTCGAGAACGGCCTTCGCAGTCTCGATCGAGGCTTCAACGCTGGGGTAGCCGACGGTGATAAAAGGGGCGAGGGCCGGCCTGCGCGCGACGCGCGCAGCCGCAAGCCTGGTGTCGATTCGGTTGGTCATGGGTGCTGTGCCGGGTGGTCCGATGTGCTTGGTATGAAAAATCGTCACCGGCACCTTACCATGAACGCCACGGAATTTAAAGAGCGGGCTACCTCGCCTCCGCCGCCGTGAGCGCCAGCACAATGAGGTTCTGCGCCGCATGCGCGAAGAACGGCGGCCATATCGACCCCGTGCGCAGGTACAGCCAGGCAAGTAAGAGCCCGCTGGTAAAGATCGGCACAAACGCAAGGGGGTTCAAGTGACTGAGCGCGAAGATGGCGGAGGCCACCAGGGACCCGCGCACTGCGCCCATCGTCTTCACCATCGCCGCGAGCATGAAGCCCCGGTAAAAGACCTCCTCCGCCATTGGCCCCAGGAAGCCGATCGCAATGCTGTTCGCCACCCTGACCACTCCGTCCTCGGCCACCACCACCGGAGCAGCCGAAGGCGCCCACCGCTCCAGCCCCAGCACCTCTACGACGGTGGAGTATGCCATGTTGATCGCTATCCCCGTCCCGAGAGCCGCCCAGAGCAGCAGCCACACCCACCGCACCGTTAGGCCCACGGGCCCCACCCGAAAAGCGACAGGCTCGCCGGCCGGGACCCTGAAGCCGAGGGAGCCCGCGCCCGAACGGTAGCGCATCGGCCCCAGCGCCAGCGCCACGACAAGCATCGTCGCCTGCAGGATAAGCAGTTGGAGCGTCGTCGCCATGCCCCCGCTCAGCGCCGCGGCGCTGCCGAGCGAAAGCAGCACGGTCACGGCCGCGGCCACGCTGACCACTGCGACGAGCGCAAGACCTGCCAGCGTGTCCCTGACGCGCCACGGGACCCGCGGCGCGGCTATTGCCTGCCCCGAGGCGACTGTCGGCAGCGGCTCGTATACTGCGGTCATAGGCCCGTCCCGGAGGAAATACTCCTCCGAATCTAGCAACCTTCCACCCTGCCGCCAATCCAAAACGGGCCTGTTGTTCGTAGTCGTTATGTATCACCATTGCGGCCGCGGGCTGACTAGTCTGCGTTCGCTCTGGGTATGGGCACCCAATCGAAGCTGGTGGCAGCACCATGCGCCATATGAGTGTGAACGCCATACAAAACACTCGCTACCATGATTAATTCTTCACATTTACCTTCGATAATATTGACTCATCAAGAGGATTGAACGGTCCGGAGAGTCCGGACAGATACAGGAGGACTGGGATGATTTACTACAACGCATGCAAAAGATGCCAGGGCGACCTTCATCTGAAGGTGGACCTCGAAGGCGCGTACGCAGCGTGCCTGGCGTGCGGCAACGTGGAGTACCCGCTCATGTCGGCTGCTCCGAAGCGCAGGGCCTGGCAGGAGACCCCGCCCGGCCGGCCTTCAAAGGCTGCCGTAGCCGAACGCGAGCTCGTGGCACAGGCATGAAATCAATGACACCGCGCGAGGCCATACAGGGCCCCGGCGATGCCGGGGCCCTGCTGTTTTTTCCGGCGACGGAACCGCGATAATGGCGCTATGCGTCTAATCAGTGACGCGCTTGGGCGTGGGGATTGCCTTGGTACGGGTGATGCTCCCCTCTTCGGGCGCCCCGATTCATCGGTGCGCCCGGTGCCTGCCAACGATCGCAGCCGTGTTAACAACATAACAAGCGGAGGCTCCCCTCTTCGTAGGGGCGCACCGATGTGCGCCCGTTCCCTGCCTACGAGTACGGTTGCTGTTACCAAGGACGGGCGCACTGCTGTGCGCCCCTACGAAGAAACGGAATCTCCGGTCGTAGCATTCGCCACTATCACGTTCAGGAGTCATCGCCATGTCCGATCTTGCTGAGTTCCGCAAACACAAGGACGACTTCATGAAGCGCTTCCCGGAATCGCCCCTGACCACAGCGCAACGGGCGTCCTTCAAGGGCCTGAACTGCTTCGACGAGGCCCCGTCGCTGAGGTTCGTCCTCCCGGTCCGGACGTTCCCCGCACAGGAGAAGATCGAGATGCAGACGAGCACCGGCGCGGTGCAGGACTACGTCCGCTGGGGCAAAATATCCTTCCCCGTGGACGGTGTTGCCGCCGAGCTAACGCTCTTCCGCGACACGAACGAAGGCGAGCTCTTCCTCCCCTTCGCGGATGCCACCAGCGGCAAGGAGACGTACGGCGCGGGACGGCACCTGGAGGTCCACACGCAGGACGACGGCCGCGTCCTCGTGGACTTCAACTACGCGTACAACCCATACTGCGCCTACAACGAGCGCTGGAGGTCCCCCTTGCTGCACGGCGGGCTTGAGCTCTACAACGTGGCCGACATCATTCCCCAGGACGGCGGCGGCTTCAAAATTTGCCGCATACCCCTTGAGCTGCGCGAGCGGACCACAGGTCCCACTCGCAACCGCTCCATCGAGGCCACCGGCTGCGAGATCCGCTTCAACCTCAAAAGCGACGAGGCCTCCTTCACCTTCCAGATGGAAGGCAAGTCCGCAGCGATCGAGCTCTGGCACGGCCCTTTCATGGACCGCGACTTCGCCATCATCACAGACCAGCCCACAGTATTCAAAGTCCTGAAGCCCAAGCGCCCCAACCACATCGCAACAATTGCCGGGCGGACTACGTACGCGTACGACATTAACCTCTATCGCATCTTCCTCCCGTGGCGCCCCGCCGTCATCATCCGCGACATCAAGGGCAGCTTCGAGCCGCCGCGCGCGAACCAGGTACCTAGTAGGAGGATACTTACCTACGGATCATCAATCACCCACGGGAACACCAGCATTCGCCCCACAGAGACCTACCCCTGCCGCCTCGGCCGCCTCCTCAGCATGGACGTGATACAGTACGGCTTCGGCGGCGGCAGGCAGGTGGAGCCGGAGCTGGCCGACAACATCGCTGCGCGCGACGACTGGGACATGGCCACGCTGGAGATGGGCATCAACCTCATCCAGACGGACACGGTCAAGCAGTTCGCCGAGAAGGTGGACTACTTCGTCAGCACCGTAAAGAAGGCGCACATGGACAAGTGGGTCTTCTGCATAGACCTCTTCCCGTTCTGGATGGACTTCGACGGCGACATCGCCAAGGCGCGCGCCTACCGCAAGGTCGTCCACGAAACCGTCGCCCGCTTCGCCATGCCGAAGCTCATGCACATAGACGGCCGGAAGCTCCTGCGCGACTACACCGGCCTGACAGGCGACATTGTCCACCTCGCCCCCGCCGGCAATGAAGAGGTCGCTAACAGGCTCGCGCGGGTGATAAAGACGGCAGTGGGCGCATCTCTGTAGGGGCGCTCAGCAGTGCGCCCGCTGCGTTGAGAATCGATAGAGGTTTCACAGGAATCCGAGATCCCTTGTCAGACAAGAGGCGGCCCTGCTTTGAATGTAACTAAAACCAGACCAACGTCTGCCAATCCACTTCGGCTCATCCGCCTGCACCTGGAGCTCAAATGCATCGGCTTCGACTCCGGCGGCCGCCTGGTGCGCATCCCCGGGTCCGACCCGGACGACGTGCCCCGCGTATACGTCGCCCGCCACGGCGATACGTACACCACCTACTACGGCGCGGAGCTGTCGCGATCTGTGTAGGCGGACCTGGCGCGCTTCGCCAGCAATGAGCTTTTTCACGATAACGATGCCGTCCGCGCCCGCCTTGCACGCCAGAAGCCGTGCACAGACGGCCACATCGGCCTCAGCTACACCTTCCCGCGCCTGCCGCTGGCGTCCAAGCAGGCAACGAAGCTCACCGCGGACCACCAGCCGCTCATAGATGCCTTCGAGCCTGGGTGGGACATCCGTGCAAAGACGGCCTACGCGATCATCCAGGACGACAGGATCATCTCGATGTGCCGCTCCAGCCGCGAGAACGCGTCCGCCGCGGAGGCGTGGGTCTTCACCGCGCTCCCGTACCGCAGCCGCGGCTACGGCCGGGAGGTCACCCTCGCCTGGGCGCGCGATGTCCGCAAGCAAGGCAAGACGCCCTTTTACAGCCACAAGCAGAGCAACGAGGCGTCCAGGGGCGTGGCGCTGAGCCTCGGACTGGTGCAATACATCGCAGACGTGGCATACTTCTAGCGCCAAATCACCTCGGAGGGTTCCCCATGGCCAGGACAATAGACGTAGCGATCATCGGCGGCGGCGTTATCGGGTGCTCCATCGCCTATCAGCTGGCGAAGCGCGGCGTCAGGAGCACGGTCTTCGAGAAGGGCCGCTTCGCCGGCGGCGCCAGCGGCGCGACGGCGGGCGTCATCGGCCCACTCTGGTACGTGGACCGCTCCATCCCGCACTACTTCCGCCTCGGCATCCGCAGCTTCGATATGTTCCCGTCGCTCTTCGAGGAGCTCAGGGACGCCGGCGTTGACCCCGAGTACCGCCCCACGGGCATCATGAAAGTCGCGTTCAATGAGCCCATCCTCCGGATCCTGAAGGACAATCTTCCCTGGCAGAGCGAGTGGGGCGCCCACTGGATCGACCGCAAGGAGATGATGGAGCGTGAGCCCCTGCTGAGCGACGCCGCAATCGGCGGCGTCTTCTCCCCGCGCGAGGGCTCCGTGCGCGGCAAGGCGCTCGTGGACTCGCTCGCCCACGCCGCCTCGCAGCTCGGCGCGACGCTCCTTGAAGGCGTAGAGGTGACGGGTCTGGAGATAGACGGCGGAAAGGTCAAGGGGCTACACACCGCCCAGGAGACCTACCACGCCGGCCATACGATCATTGCCGCGGGGCCGTGGAGCGGCATCGCGAAGCGCTGGGTACCGTCGGCCATCCCTGTGCGGCCGGTGAAGGGCCAGCGCATCCTCCTGCGCAAGGTCGGTTTCGTCCCAAAGTCGACGGTGCAGGCGGTCGTCCCGCAGATCAACGGCGACCTGATGGTGGCTGCGACGCGCGAGGAGGGGTTGTTCGACGAGGTGGTGACGGCGGAGGGCGTGGAGATGATGGTCGCCGCGGGCGCGGGCGTCTTCCCGGTGCTGCGCAAGGCGGAGTTCGTCGGCGCGCGGGCGGGCGTGCGGCCGGGCTCTCCGGACGGGGTGCCAATCATCGGCCCTGTGCCGGGCTACGACGGCCTCAGCATCGCCTCCGGCCACGATCACGCCGGCATCATGCTCAGCCCCGGCACGGCCGAGCTAATGGCCAATTACATCTGCGACGGCGATACGAAGGGCGTGGAGCCCTTCCGCCTGGCGCGGTTCACCCAGGGCAAGCAGCCCACCAAGCAGGCAGCCAAGACGCTGTTCACAAACGTCACGCACGACAGGTAGACGGCCGAATAGTGAATTATCGGGCCGGGGCAATCCGGCTGTGTTACTTGCGGACCTCGCTCATAAGCGCCAGGTGGTTGCCGTCCGGGTCCTTCAGGAACGCCATCCATAGCTCATCCGCGTCCGTCCGGTGCACGACGTGCGGCCTGTCGATGAAGCTGACCCCGCGCTCCTGCAGGGCCGCGTAACCGGCCTGGATATCCGGCACTGTGAAGTACAGGATAGACGCCCCCCTGAACTCCGGCTTCTCCGGAATGCTCAGCATCAGCCGCACCCCGTCGCAGTCGAAGAACGCCAGCGTCCCCGCCTGGAACAGGAATTTCATCCCCAGCGTATCGCGGTAGAACTTTATTGACCGCTCAACATCGGTAACGCTAACGGCGATCTGGCCGATTTTGCTGAGGCCGAAGGTGTGGGTTGGCATGGAAAAGCTCCGTTCAATTAGGGTAGTAAGGAGAGGTCGTTCCGATTCCATCGGGACGGGTGAGGGTGGCGGCTGTCCGGCTGTTTGTCCCGGTTCCCTGTATTTTCGTAGGGGCAGGTCCCCGTTCCTGCCCGGCTGTTGGCTCGAGGGTCTTCGCTCTAGGGCCGGTCCCCGCCCCGGGGCAACCATCCATCGCGGCGGACGACAAGTCCCGTTGACCGTGAGAAAGACAACCTCACGGCACGGCCTGGCCCGCCAGGACGCCGGTGACGCGGTCGTTGTCCACGGCCACCTGGCCGTTGACCAGCACGTACGGGATGCCCACCGGGTGCTTGCGGGGGTCGTCGAACGTCGCGGTGTCTATGACACGGTTGGCGTCGAAGATGGTGATGTCCGCGTAGTAGCCCTTCTGAATGCGGCCGCGCTTTGCGATGCCGAAGCGTTGCGCAGGGCGGTCGGTCATGCGGTGGACCATCCCCTCAAGCGTGACCGTAGGGAACTCGCGGCGCAGGCGGCCCAGGAAGCGCGGGAACGCGCCGTAGGAGCGCGGGTGGGGGAACGATCCCGCGGGCGTGATGTCGCTGCACACCATGAAGTCGTCGCGGGCGAGGAGGTCCATCGAGTCCTTGCTCACCTGGCGCCAGAGGCCGTAGCTCATCGGCGGGGCTACGCAGTAGCCCATCGCCAGGTCGTTCTCGTACATGACGTCGCACATCGCCTCGCCCAGTGACACGCCGCGCTCGGCTGCAATTATCGCCAGGCTTATGCCTTCCATGTGCGGCGTTTTGGGCAAGTATGACATGACCACCTGGTCGATCGCGCGCATCGCGGCGGAGAGATAGACACCGGACGAGCCCGGGGTGTTGCCGCGCGGCTGCGATAGCGCCTCCAACTCTGCGACTATCCTCTTGCGCCAGGAAGGGTCCTTGAGGCGAGGCAGGATTGCGTCCGGGCCGCCCTCCTGAGCCTCGCTCGGCAGGAAGCTGATCGGGATTGAGCTGCCTGTGGCGTAAGGGTAGATATCGTGCGTGATGTCCGCGCCGTTTGCTTTGGCTGCGTCAATGTCCGCCATGAGCTCGCCGACCCTCCCGGAATTGCCGGGGTTGGTGCGGTAGTGGGCGAAGTGGAGCTTCACACCCGACCGCCGCGCGATCTCCAGCGCCTCCGGCACGCCGCCGCCGCCGAACGCGCGCTCAGGGTTAGGCCGGCGCGGCTCGGTCATGTAGACGACGCCCATCTCCTTCACCAGCTTGCATATCTCCACCAGCTCCTCGGTGCTCGACCACGGCCCGGGGTAGTAGCTTGAGCCGGTGGTGAAGCCGACAGCGCCCTGCTCGATGCTCTCGCTAAGAAGCTTCTTGTAGCGCTTCATGAGGTCGCCCTTGAGCGGCACATCGCGGAAGCCTGCGGCCTCGAGGCGCAGCGTGCCGTTGGGGGCGAGGTAGGCGGTGTTGACGGAGACCTTCTTGTGGTAGTTGGCGCGGAAGGCGGAGACGCTGCTCATGTCGGCGTCCTCCGGCGGGTAGCCCAGGAGGCCGGAGAGCCAGCGGCGGTACATTCGGTAGTTGGCGGGGGACAGGGGAGCGTAGGACATGCCGTCGATGCCGAGGCACTCGGTGGTGATGCCCTGCCGCAGGCCGCAGGCGTGCTGCGGGTTGACGAGGAGGTCTCCCTCGGAGTGCGTGTGCGTGTCGATAAACCCAGGCGACACGATTAACCCGGAGGCGTCCACATACCGCCGCGCCCCGGCAGCCGAAAGGTCGCCGATGGCCTCTATGCGCTCGCCGGTAACCCCCACGTCGGCGCGGTAAGCCTTCTTCCCCGTGCCGTCCACCACCACCCCGTTCAGGATGACGACGTCAAACATGGGACCTCCGAGTTCGCTTCGCTCACGCAGTGAGCAGTGAGCAGTGAGCAGTGAGCAGTGAGCAGTGAGCAGTGAGCCAATGCGAGCTGATACGGCTGTTGGCTGTCAACCCACTGCTCACTGCCCACGGCCCACTGCTGCCTTCTCTCCCGCCAATATCGCCACTGTGCCCATGGCCAGCTTCTTGATGCGCACGTTTTGCAGGCCGGCGTTGCGCATGAGGTCCGCAAGCTCTCGGGCGCTCATGAAGCCCTGGACGGACTCCGGGAGGTAGGTGTAGGCCTCTCGCTCCCCGGCGAAGAGCGCGCCCATCCACGGGGTGACCTTGCGGAAGTAGATGGAGAACAGCTTGCCGAAGATGCCTTCCTTCCGCACGATCTCGAGAATAACCACGCGCCCGCCGGGCCTTATGACGCGCGTCATCTCCAAAAGCGCTTTCGGCACGTCGATGAAGTTGCGGACGCCGAAGCCGACGGTGAGGCAGATGAAGCGGTCGTCGACGAACGGCAGGTTGTGGGCGTCCCCGGCCAGGTAGTTGATCCTGGCGGCGTGGCCCCTCTTTTTCGTCTTCTCGACCGCGAGGGGGAGCATCTCCCAGGTGAAGTCCAGCCCCACGACGCCGGTCACCTGCGGCCTGCGGATAAGGTCGAGGGCGAAGTCCCCCGTGCCGGTCGCGACGTCCAGCGCATCGCCGGACAACGTCCCCACGGCCATCTTCGCAGCCTTGCGTCGCCAGGCGTAGTGGCGGCCCCCGGTCATGACGGTGTTGAGCCGATCGTAGCGGCGCGATATGCGGCCGAACATTGTCGCCACATACCGCGCCCGTGTTTCACCCTTTAGCTGTGCCATGCTCGCTTCGCTCGCGCAGTCGGTAGTCGGCAGTCAGCAGTCGGCCAATCATCAGAGCGGCCGGTTGTTGACAGCTTTGCCGACCTAGTCTAGCACAGCTATGGCTTCTATCTCGACGCAGACGGCGGGGTTGCCCAAGCCGGCGATGCCGATGATCGCGTTTGTGGGGAACTCTTTGCCGAAGAAGTCGGTATAGACCTTCGTCTGCTCGTCGGTGATGGGGATCCACTCGCCGATGTTCGTCACGTACGTCGTAAGCTTGACGATGTCTGACGGCTTGCCGCCCTCTGCCTTCACCATGCGTACGATGCGGTCCAGCACGACGCGGAGCTGGGCCATTGCGGGACCGCCCTGGGCGTCCGAGCGCATCGCGGTGGTGCCGGAGATGTAGAGCGTGTTCCCGGCCCGGACGCCTCGAGCGTAGTTGGGGCCCGAGCCATATATATCCTTAAAGTCCAGTCGCTTCTTCAAAGTCCCATAACTCCAGTTATAGTTTGGCCGCGCCCGATGGGCGCGGCTCCTGGTCTTCAACCAACTACCAACTACTGTCCCTTCACCTGCTGGGCGAGCTGGGCCATGTAGGCCTCGCGGCCCATGATCGTCTTCTTGTAGTGCCAGCGCGACTTCTCAGGGTAGGCCGCGAGCTCCCTGTCTAGTATCGGGAACTTCACCGGGGTGTTGCCCTGCCGGGCGGACTGCCGGAGGGCGATTGCGATCTCCAGCGCGTGGCGCATATCGTCGCCGGTGGACGCGCCGATCGGTTTGCCGTGCTCCAGGTAACCATAGATCTCGTCCACGATGCCCATCATGACCTCGCCGGGGTGCTTCCAGCCCTCGTCGTCGTAACCGCGACCCTCGTCATCGTCCTTCTTGTCCTTGAAGACCCCGTTGAGCTCCTGCAGGTCATCGAACGACTTCGGCGCGGCCCCCGCCGGGGCCTTGAACAGCTTCCAGCCGAGCCCGGTGTTATTTGCGTTGAACAGGATGCCCTTCGTGCCTACGATCTCGATGCCCTTCCAGGCGAGGCCGCGCTGCGGGCGGTAGCCGCTGAAGCATTCTATGCCGTTCTTGAAACGGATGTACCCGCCAAGCCAGCCGTAGCCCTGCTTGCCGTCGCCGTAATCCTCCTCGTAGTCGCTGTTGGCGTCTCCCGAGCACCAGCCGATGACGAAGTCCACGTCCGACTTGTTGGCGAACTTGCGCGCCAGGTTCAGGCCGTGCGTGCCCATCTGGCCGTTCGTCTCGTAAAGGTTGATGCCGACGATCTCGCCGATCTCGCCGCCGGCGGCCATCTGGTAGGCCTTCTGGTAGTCCGGGTGGCTCGATACCACGATGCCGCACACGAGCGGGATACCGCGAGAGGCGCATTCGTTGACCATGCGATCGGCGTCAGACAGCTTGGCCGTGAGCGGCTTCTCGCAGAAGATCGCCTTCACGCCGTGCTTTGCCGCGGCCACCACGGCGTCCGCATTGGGGCGTACCGGCAGCACTGGGACGGCGATGTCCAGCTTCTCCTTCGCGAACATCTCGTCGAAGGTGCTGTAGGCGTTGCACTGGAAGCGGCTCTTGCCGAGCGCAAGGTTCTCCGGGTCGGTGTCCGCGATCGCGACCACCTCGCCCAGCCCCGTCAGCTCAAACGCGCGAATCCTGCTCGTTCCGGCCCTACCGACTCCAATACCGCCGACCTTGTACTTGGCCTTAGTGTTTGGCATAGTGGTTTACCTCTTTTTCTGTTGCTTTCGACTTTGGACTTGAGGCCTGAAAGGCCGGGATGGCTTAGCCCAGGGCACAGCCCTCGAAGGCTTTGCGTAGAGGGCTACGCCCTGGGTCAAGGGTCCAAAATTATCCAAGCCCTGTAAGGGCGTAATACTCTTAGGCTGACCCGGTATCACGGCCCTTCAGGCCTTGGAAGAATACAACTATTTACCCAGGGCGACGTGCCTTCGCAGAGCCTGCGGCACTTTGCCCAGGGCAAAGTCATTTCGCCCCGTTGGGGCTATAAAGAATCTGCCGGAGACCAGGGCTACCTTAGTACGGGTCGCCAGAATCACCTTGCCCTCTTCGGCTGTGGTCCCTGTTTTTCCATACCCCTTCTCAGTCCTTCTTCTGCATGCCGAGCTCGGCCATGTACCTGTCGCGGCCGAAGACGTCCTTCTTGTACTGCCAGCGTGACCTCTCGGGGTACGCCGCGAGGCTGCGGTCTGCGATCGGGAACTTCACGGGCGCATGGCCGCGTTGGGCGGACTCCCACAGGCCTATCGTCATCTCCAGCGCGTAACGCATGTAGTCGCCAGTGGCTGCGCCGATGGGCTTTCCGTGCTCCAGGTTGTCCATCATCTCCTGCACGGTGTGAATCATAACATCCCCGATCTGCCGCCAACCCTCGGCATCGTATGTGACCTCGCGTTCCGTCCGCTCCGAGAAGGCGCCCTTGACCTCCTGCAGGTCCGAGAAAGCCTTCGGCGTCACTCCGGCGGGGGCCTTGAATAGCCGCAGGCCGAGCGAGGAGTTGTTCTGGTTGAAGATCATCCCGCGAGTGCCGATGACCTCGATTCCCCGCCACGGGAGCCCACTCTTTGGCCGGTACCCGCTGAAGCACTCTATCCCGTTCTTGAAGCGGATATAGCCGCCCAGCCAACCATAGCCCTGCTTCCCGTCGCCGTAGTCTCCCTCGTAGTCGCTGTTGGCGTCGCCGGAGCACCAGCCGATCACGAAGTCCACGTCCGGCTTACCGGCAAACTTGCGGGCATGGCTGAGGCCGTGCGTGCCCATCTGGCCGTTGGCCTCGTAGAGATTGATGCGGACGATCTCGCCGATCTCGCCTGACGTCGCCATCGCGTAGGACTTCTGGTAGTCGGGGTGGCTGGAGACGACCGATCCGCACACGAGCGGGATGCCGCGCGATGCGCACTCGTTGACCATGCGGTCGGCGTCCGCCAGCTTTGCCGTGAGCGGCTTCTCGCAGAATACGGCCTTCACACCCGCGCGGGCGGAGGCGACCACCGCGTCGGCGTTGGGCTGGACGGGCAGGACGGGCAGGGCGATGTCTATCCTTTCGTTTGCTAACATCGCCGCCCAGGTGCTGTACCCGGCGCAGTTGAAGCGCTTCTTGCCGAGCGCCAGGTTCTCCGGATCGGTATCGGCCAGCGCGACCACCTGGCACAGCGGATGCAGGTCGAACGCACGGGCGCGCGTCGTCCCGGCCCTGCCGATTCCGATCACTCCTACACGGTACTCGCGGTTGGTTTGAGCATTGCAAGTCCCTCCTAGAGACCCGCCCTGGCGGCGCAGTCGCGGATGTGGTCGGCGGCCATCTTGATGCCCTGGCGGTAGCTCAGGTCCGAGTAGACCTTCTTGTAGCAGATTGAGAAGCCACCGTTGAAATTCACCTTCTTGAGGATGGCGCAGACCCTGTCGTAGTCCACGTACTCCTCGCGGCCGCTGTCGATCTTCCAGATCTTCGTCATGACGTGCGAAGTGTACGGTGCCACCTGCTCCATGAACCCGTAGGCATGCTCGTTCTTGCCGAAGCCCTCCGCTCCAGTGGACTTGTTCGGCCACCATCGTCCCGTGTCCATGATCGCCGTGATGTTCGGCCGGTTGATCTCCTTGAACAGGCGGACCATATCGTCGCCCTTCGGCATACCGGGACCGTGGTTGCACAGGCCCAGCGAGATCGCCTTGGTGGCGGCGTAGTCCGCTACTTCCTGGAAGCCCTTGACGATGCCGTCCCACGCGCGCTGTTGGTCGGGGTCTGAGGGGGACGGCGGGCCGGCGGTCAGGCGGAGCAGGGGAGCGCCGAGCAAGACCGCCATATCCACACCCTGTTTCGATTCATCGATCTTCTTCCGAACCTGCTCAGGCGTGCCGGTGTAGCTGCCGCCGGCGCTGAGCGGGCCCATCGCGAGGCCGTTGCGAGTGGCGAGCAGGCGGAGGTGGCGCAGGTATCCCGGGTCGCTGGATGTGAAGCCCTTTGCAGGGTGGTGGTCAATGTAGTCCAGCCCTATCGAGCCGGCGAACTCCGTAAACTCCATCGGGCTGCTGAACTGCCCGTCGGTATCGTTGACCGTCGCATACACGCCGACTTTTATCACAGTTACCCTCCGGACCGCTCACGTCTCTGATTTCTCTGCCTTCACCGTACCCCGTCCCTTGCACCCTGAACCCCCATTCACCCTCACTTCACCTGCTTCGACAGCGCCTTCATGTAGGCCTCGTGGCCCATGAGCTCTTTCTTGTAGTTCCAGCGGCTGCGCTGGGGGTACATTGTGAGGCTGCGGTCCTCTATTGGGAATTTCACCGGCGTGTTTCCGCGCCGGGCGGACTCCCTCAGACCGATGCAGAGCTCCAGCGCCTGCCGCAGGTCCTCGCCGGTTACCAGCTTCACCGGCTTGCCGGTATCGAGCGCCTCCACGACCGCCTTCGTGCTGTGGATCATGCCGTCGGTCGGCAGCGCCCAGCCGTCCGCGCCGTACTTGAGCCCGCCGTCCTCGTCCTCTCGCTCTATCAGAAGCTCGTTCATATCGGGCACCGGCTGCATGTCATCGAACGACATCGGCTTGTCCTTGCCGGACTTCAGGATGTACAGCTCGCGGGAGGCGACGGAGCTCTTGTAGAGCACACCCTTCGTGCAGACTACCTCGAACGCGCGCCAGCCCGTCTCCTTGAAGGTGCTGAAGCACTCCACGCCGTTCTTGAAGCGGATGTAGCCGCCCAGGCCGCCAAAACCTGGCCTGCCCTGTGGGTCCTGGTCTTCATAGTCGTTGAAAGGGTCGCCGGAGACGAAGCCGGACACCCAGTCCACCTCCGCGCCTGCGAAGTGGCGCGCAAGGTTGGGGCCGTGGCAGCCGCCCTGGGCGTTGTCGTCGTACAGATTGATGCGCACGATCTCGCCGAGCTCGCCGGAGTGGAGCATCTCCTTCGCCTTCCAGTGGTTCCACCGGTTCATCGATACAAGGCCGGAGGCCAGAGGTATGCCCTTTGCCTTGCAGACGGCCACCATCTCGTCGGCATCGGACAGCTTCGCGGTGAAGGGCTTCTCGGTCACAATGGCCCGCACGCCGCCCTTGACCGCGGCCATTACCACCTCGTAGTTGGCGCGGACGGGGAGGGAGGCGACGGCGATGTCTATTTTGTGGTTCTTGAACATCTCTGCCGCTGTGGCGTACCCGGGCGCCTCGAAGCGCTTTCTCGCAAGCTCCAGGTTGGCGGCGTCGGAGTCCGCGACAGCCACGACCTCGCACGGCCCGTGCGTCTCATAAGTGCGCACGCGCCCAGTGCCGGCCCGGCCGATGCCGATGCCGCCGACGGCGTATTTGTAGGATTTCGATTGAGGAATGGTGAGGGGTCCTTTCTTCGGTTGTCTGGGCTGTTAGCTTACTGCTAACTGCTCACTGCTACTTCCTGATATGCGTCTGCATCTGCTCGCGGTACCACTCCGCGCCGTAGACGTCCTTCTTGTAGTGCCAGCGCCACTTTTCCGGGTACATCGCCTGGCTGCGGTCCGCTATCGGCAGCTTTACGGGAACGCTACCATGGCGCGCGGATTCCCGGAGCGCTACAGCGATCTCAAGGGCATGGCGGAGGTCATCGCCGGTGGTGATGTCCAGGTCGGCGGTGCGTTTGTCGATCGCTTCTACAAGCGCGTCGAAGGTCTCCACGACGGGCTCGCCGGGAAGCCGCCAGCCCTCTTCGTCCCACTCATGCTCGGGCGTGCGGGGCTTGAATACGCCGGCGACCTCTACCATCTCCGGATGGTCTCCGCGGTCTTTCGCTTCCGGGGTCTTCAAGAGGCGCAGACCCAGGGAGGTGTTGTTCCAGTTGTAGATCATCCCTTTCTCGCCGATGACCTCAATGCCGCGCCACTTCGGACCCGTCCACGAGCTGAAGCACTCGACGCCGTTCTTGAACTTGATGTAGCCGCCGATGCTGCCGTACCAGGAGGCGTCCTTCTCATAGGCCTCCTCGTAGTCGGAGTGCGGATCGTTCTCGACGATGCCGATGACGTAGTCCACCTCCGACTTGCCGGCGAACTTGCGGACGAGGTTCAGGCCGTGCGTGCCGACCTGGTGGTTCTGCTCGTAGAGGTTGATGCGTAGGACCCTCCCGATCGTGCCGTCCGCCGCCATCCTGTATGCCTTGCGGTAGTCTAAGTGACTGGATATGACGAGGCCCGCCGCCAGGGGTATGCCGCGCTTGCGGCACTCCTCCACCATCGCGTCGGCATCCTTCAGGGTTGCGGCGAGGGGCTTCTCGCAGAAGATTCCCTTGACGCCCGCCCTCGCCGAGGCGATGACCGCGCCGGGGTTTGCCTTTACCGGCAGGACAGGCGCGGAGATATCCAGCGTCTCCTTGGCTAGCATCTCGTCGTAGGTGCTGTAGCCACGGCACTTGAAGCGCTCGCAGAAGAGCTTGAGGTTCTCCGGGTCGGTGTCCGCGACGGCGACGACCTCTGTCCGCGGGTTCAGCTGGAAGCCTCGCGCGTGGTGCGTGCCCTGACGGCCGCCGCCGATTATGCCGACGCGGTAGACCGGATGCTTCTTTGGAGGAATCATGGCGAACTCCTGGCTACGCGGGCGCTACTTCTTGACCGGCCTGATATGCGTCTGCATTGCCTCGCGGTACCACTGCTCGCCGTGGACCTCTTTCTTGTAGAACCAGCGGCTGCGCTGGGGGAGCATGACGATGCTGCGGTCCTTTATGGGCAGCTTGACCGGCGCGTGGCCGTTCCGGGCGGACTCTCGGAGGGCAATGGCGATTTCAAGCGAATGGCGCAGATCGTCGCCGGTCGTCATCCCTAGCGGCTTGCCGGTGTCTATCGCCGCGACCACCTGGTCGATGGAGGTGGTCAATACCGGGCCGGGGTTGCGCCAACCCTCGCCGTCCCAGGTGTTCTCCGGGGTGTCCCGGTACTGGAACGCGCCCTTCACCTCTTCGAGATCGTCCCACGACTTCGGGGGCGCCGCGCTCTTGGCCCTGTACAGGCGGAGCGTGAGCGCGGTGTTGTTGGCGTTGAAGATGACTCCGCATGTGCCGACTACCTCGACGCCCGACCGCCACTGCTGCTTGTTCTCTCCGGGCTGGTAGCCGCTGAAGCACTCGATTCCGTTCTTGAAACGGATGTACCCACCGACGGCGCCGAATCCGGCCTTTCCGTCACCGAAGTCGTCCTCCTGGTCGGCCCTGGCATCGCCGCTGACCCAACCGATGACGAAGTCTACTTCCGACTTGTTGGCGAACTTACGGACGATGTTCAGTCCGTGTGTCCCGACCTGCTTGTTGTTCTCAAAGAGATTGATGCGGACGATCTCGCCTATCTCGCCCGAGGCGGCCATCGCGTAGGCCTTCTGGTAGTCCGGGTGGCTGGAGGCGACGAGCCCCGCGGCGAAGGGGATGTTGCG
This sequence comes from SAR202 cluster bacterium, assembly GCA_016872355.1. NCBI lineage: Bacteria > Bacillati > Chloroflexota > Dehalococcoidia > SAR202 cluster bacterium. The sequence goes on from VGZY01000048.1 coordinate 18,559, forward strand.
GGCAGCGCAGGCCTCCACCATCGCGTCGGCGTCCGCCAGCGTGCCGGCAAGCGGCTTCTCGGAGAAGACCGCTCGCACGCCGGCTTTCGCCGAGGCAATTACCGCGCCGGGATTCGCACGGACGGGCAGGTTAGGGGCGGAGATGTCGATCTTCTCGTGCCTGAACATCTCGTCCCACGTCGCATAGCCCTTGCAGCTGAAGCGCTCGCAGAAAAGCTTCAGGTTCTCCGGGTCGGTGTCCGCCACCGCCACAACCTCCGTGCGGGGGTGAAGCTGGTAGGCCCGCGCGTGCACGGTGCCTTGCCTGCCGCCGCCGATGAGGGCGACGCGGTAAACGGGGGCCTTCTTGGGTGGGATCGTCACGATGTTGCCTCCTGAGGAGTCCGTGGACTCCCGTCATTTCAGTAGGGGCGGGTCGGAGACCCGCCCTGGTTGCCAACGCAAGAGATTATCGATGACAGCGGCGAATTGCTACCGGCGGCCGGCCCGGCGTCCAGCGATGGCAGGTCTGAGACCTGCCCCTACCAAGGGCCTCTTTCCCGGCTGTTGACCAACTGCCAACGGCTAACTGCCGACTGCCGGCTGCTCAAACCCCTTCCACTGGTAGTTGATGCCCTTGTAGTACCGTTCGCGGCCCATCTGCTCTTTGCGGGCGTACATCCGGTCCCAGTACGGCATCATGCGCAGGCTGCGGTCCGAGAGCGGTAAGTGTACGGGGGTCATTCCGCTACGGTGCGACTCCCGCAGGCCGATGCCGATCTCCAGCACCTTGCGGCCGTTGTCGCCGCTGGAGCGCGGCTCGATATTCTTGTCCAGCGCGTCCACGAGCGACTGAACGGTGTTGTAGTTGCGGGGGTAGATCGCCCAGCCTTCCTCGTCGTGCTCGCCGGCGCGCGGCCAGATATTGACGTCCAGGAAGCCGGCGGTGATCTTCTCACGGTTCGCCATCCCCACGGCGGCAACCGACTCGCCGCGCCGCTCGGCCGGCAGCCTCCACATCTGTATGCGGTATATATCGCTGTGGAGCGCTCCCTGGGTGCCGAGCACCTCAACGCCGTTCTTCGGATTGGCCGTGCGCGTCATAAAGCACTCTATGCCGTTCGCGAAGCGGATGTACCCGGCCGCGCCCTGGTCATAGTCGCTCCACGGGTCTTTCGCCATCCAGCCGATCACCCAGTCCACGTCGGCGTCGCTTGCGAAGAGCCGCGCAAGGCTCAGGAACTGGCACCCGCCGCCGGAGATCTCCAGCCCGCTGCCATACAGGATGTGGATGGACTTGACCTCGCCGATCGCGCCCTCATCTATGAGCTTCTTCGCATCCCAGTAATTGTGAATGTTACGGTCCATATCGCCCGCCGCGAACTTGATGCCGCGGTCCCGGCACGCCTGCACCATGCGGTCTGCGTCTGCCAGCGAGGCCGCCAGCGGTTTTTCGGACTGGATCCCCTTTACCGATGGGAACCGGGTGCAGCCGACAACGACATCCGGGTTTGCGCTAACCGGCAGGATGGGCGCCGCAATGTCTATCCGTTCTTTGCGGAGCATCTCCTCGTAGTTCGTATAACCAGGGACCTTGAACGCCCTGCAAAAGCGCTCGAGCTGCTCGGGGTCGGGGTCGCAGCCGGCGACAACCTCCGTTGCGGGGTGCGTCTGGTACGTCCTGGCATGTCCGGTGCCCTTACCGCCGCAACCGATCATTCCTACCCGATAGGTCTCCTTGCGCTTCTCTACGGGCATCCCGCTTCCTCCATTCGGCGGGTGGCTGCTTTCCAGACCAAACGCAAATATTTAGAGCCGTTCATACAAACCGTCCCCTGTTATATCACAAACGCCGCGCGCCAAACAGCGGCGAAGTCCGCCCCTCCGGCCTCTGCTATAATTGGGGACTTGTAACAAGCAATGCTGTGAGGGACTGCGCGGATGAGCGATTTTGGACTGGCGGTCAAGGGAGAGACGGGAAGCAAGCGGATAGAGCTGGAGTGCGAGCACCAGAACGCGCTCATTTACGTTGTTCCCAGCGAGACGAGCTGGGTGTGCAAGCCGGAGCTGCTGCACGTGCACGCGCTCGCGGGGTTCTTCAAACAGCTTGCGAAGCTAAACGACCCCGACGTCAAGGAGATCATGCAGCGCTGGGGCGTGTACTACCGCGAGCGGCCGCTGGCCTCGGAAAAGCCGGACGCCCCGCATGGCGGCGCGCCGCAGGTCTCCGACCTTCCCGTACAGAAGAACACCACGTCCGTCTAGTTTCTGAAGTCCACTGAGACCTTCCCCGGAGGTCCCATGCCAAAGCTCAAGCTCCTTTCGGACGGCATCCTTTATCGAAATCCATCGCCCGGACTGAGGGCCGAGTGCGCGTTCCTGCCCAACATCGTTCCCATATCGACTACCGAGGCGATCTGCGTCTACCGCCTCGGCCAGGCCTTCTACTCGGTAGACGGCCGGCTCGCAGTCGTAAGGACTAAGGACGGAGGCAAGACGTGGGAGAAGGACGGGTCCCTCTGGGACCCGCGCAAGGACAAGAAGGAGTACAGCTACACCGCCCCCCATGTGTGGCGCATGAAGGACGGCACGATGGTCCTCGTGGGCTTCCGGGTCGACTACTCCGATCCGGACCTGCCGCAGTTCAACCCCAAGACCGGCGGCGCAAGGGCCTCAGAGAACTTCTTCCAGCGTTCCACCGACAACGGTAAGACGTGGTCGGCCCCGGAGCTCTACGACTCCCCATTCGGCGGCTACGAGAGCTCGCCATCCAGCATCATTGAGCTGAACGACGGCACGTGGTGGATGGCGCTCGAGGAGTGGAAGCACTGGGACGATACCGGCCCGCTGCACATCAAGGGCTACTACGTGCTTTCAAAGGACAAGGGCAAGACATGGTCGAAGCCGGTCGCATTCCCCAGCGCGGCGTCAAAGGACACCATGTACTCGCACACGCGCTATACGAAGATGCTGGACGGCCGCGTCGCCGGGCTACAGTGGACGCAGGAAGTCGGAACGAATAAGGACAAAGACCTGCACTTGACGATCTCGGACGTCACAGGCACGAAGTGGAGCACGCCCCAGCCGACGGGCATCAAGGCCCAGACGAGCTGGCTGGCGGATATGGGCAACGGCGTGCTTGCCGCTGTCTACACCGATCGCGAAGGGATGAAGCCGGGCATCAACGTCATACTCTCCGCCGATGGCGGCAAGACCTGGGACATGGAAAACAAGGTCATGGTCTGGGACGCCGTCGGCCAGCAGTACCTTGGGGTGGTCCAGAAGCCTTCGTACCCCGCGAGCCACGACAACATCGCGTTCGGCAAGCCGAACGCCGCGCGCATGCCCAACGGGGAGCTCATCGTCTCCTGGTGGTGCACACAGGCATGCGTGACGCACGCGCGCTTCGCCCGCCTGGCTGTGGAGTAAGAGGGGAATTAAGCGCAGAGTGCGCAAAGGACACAAAGTCAAGAAGAGGATGAGTTTTTGAAATATGGGCGTCATTGGACGCCCATATTCTTTTCCTCGCGAGACCGGTGGGTATGAGATGGACAATCCCTATGTTATCTCTGACAATCAATACGTGAATTCTTCGAACTCTTAGCATTGCGCACTCTGCGATTTACTCCCCATGCTTTCATTCCTTGACAGCCTCAAGACAAACGTCCTCCTGGCCGACGGCGGCATAGGCTCATACATATTCTAGCGGACGGGACGCCTCTCCGAGACCAACCATGTCTACGAGGCGCTCAACCTGGACAGCCCGGAGCTTGTCCGCTCCATCCACCTGGACTACCTGCGCGCCGGCGCCCGCTGCATCACCACCAATACTTTTGGGGCTAACCGCGCTCACCTCACATCTCTGGGGCAGGGGGGCCGGGTCGCTGAGATTAGCCGCTCAGGGGCAGAGCTTGCCCGGCAGGCGATCGCCTCCTTCAGGCAGCAGTCCGGCGACGAGGGCCCTCACTTCGTCCTTGGCTCAGTTGGGCCGACCCCGTCCGGCATCGAGCCATCCGCTGCGGCGAGGGCGATTTACGGCGAGCAGGTCCGAGCTCTGGTAGAGGGCGGGGTGGACGCCCTGCTCCTGGAGACGTTCGATTCCCTCATGCATATCGAGGTAATCCTCGGAGTGCTGGGAGACCTGTCGGAGCGCCCGCCCGCCATCGTTCAGATGACCTTTCACCAGCGCTACCCGGAGCCTGGCTGGCACCACGACCCTGTCGCATTCGTCCAGGCGGTCGCCGCGATGGGCGCGGAGGTAGTCGGCATCAACTGCCTGCCGCCGTGGGACGCCCAGAGCATCATCGAGAAAGTCCATGCCATACCCGAGGCCAAGAGCGGGCAGGTACTCCTTTCAGCCATGCCTAACGCCGGCGGGTTCCAACGCATCGGCCGGCGGTACATGACGCGCGTGAACCCGGAATACATGGGTCGCCTGGCCCCCACCTTCGCAGGCTTCGGCGTGCGCCTCATCGGCGGCTGCTGCGAGGTGCACCCGGAGCACGTCCGCGAGATGAATAGCTATCTTCACAGCAGTCAGCCCCGATGGAATCGGGGTTCAGAGCAACAGTCGGCAGTGAGCGGTCAGCAGGCAGCCCCGATTCAGCCACTGGGGCATCATGCGGGGTCTTCGACAGTCGGCAGTCGGCCGGACGTGCTTGTTCCTCTCCCTCGGGAGACCTTTGCGTTACCTCGGGAGGAGAGGATTTTGGACGAGCCTCTTCAAATTGATGTCATGTTCGGGCGAATTTTTAGCCCCGGCATCCGCCGTCAGGCATGTTTCGAAGCCGGAGCGTAAGCG